>CAYSNS010000127.1:0-4566 GCA_964432395.1 uncultured Aquifex sp.
GTTCCCGTTGATGCGGAAAGAACCAGCGCTCCCAGGAGCAGTGAGGTGCAGGAGGGGCACAGAGAGAAGGTGTAAACCACACCCAGCAGAAAGCTGCTTCCTCCCGCGTGGGAGAAGGGCAATACCTTGGCTATCTCCACCGAGAAGGAGAAGAGATTAAGTAGGTTCAGAGCCACCAGCAAGAGAAACAGAGCAAGGAGCAGGTTGAAAAGCCCGGTTCTGAAAATCTCTGACAGGACTACCGTTCCCAGTGTGGCAACAACTCCTACGGATATATGGGTCATCAGGAACGCCAGAGAAAAACCTCCAACGCTCAGGGCTATATCCCTGACGCTCTCATGCTTAGAGACTATAAAGCCGAACACCACGGGAAGAAAGGGCAAAGTAGAGGGACCAAGGCTCGTAAAGAAGCCAAGAAAGAACATAAGGGGTATTAGAAAGAGCACAGAATGTTTCTCCTGAAGTAGGGAAGATATGTATAGGTTCAGCTCACTGACCTCAAGGAAGAGACCGAGAGCGAGTATTAGGGAGAATCCAGTTATAACGGGAACGGCGGGAATTAAGGAGCTGACCAGCTTTAGGGTTCTGTCTCCCACAAGCGCGACTCCGAGCAGGGGCAGAGAGACAAAGAGGGCATAAAGGTTGAAAATCAGGAACGGCTCCTTGAAGTGGATTGAGTAAAGGACAAGGAGAGCTATAAAGGGTAAACTGCAGTAGGGAAGGCTCAAGCCCAAAGCAAGCCCGGGCTGAAAGCTCTTCTTGGGGAAGAAGAACTGCAGAGACAGGTCAAAAGGAGCGATACCGAGCTTGCGCATGAGAGGAAAGCCGAGGATAAAGGCCAACGCTACAAGGGTCTGGGCAAGCATGAGGCTGTCTCTCTCTAAAGATGTGCTCCTTGAGAGTAGGTATGCCAAGAGGGCTATCAGGTTGAGCAGAGCAAAGCGGGAAACCAGAAGAAGAATAAGCTGAGAATAACCTCCCTTTCTTACGTAAGCCCTCAGCAGTAAGTTCAGATTCCACATACAGGGTGTAAAGAAGGACAAAGCCCCGAGAAGAGGGACCAGGAACACAGGGTTCAAGAAAGCTCCTCCTCTATAGCCTTTCTTATCTTTTCTTCGGTAGGTATTACCCCTGCAAACTTAACCTTCCCGTTTACCACCACCGCAGGTGAGGTAAGGATTCCCAGGTTAACTATGCGCTCAGTGTCCTCTATGGGGTCAAGGAGCCTGACCTCCACACCCATATCCTCAGCGACCTTCATAACCCTCTCCTTGACCACCGCACACTTGGGACAGAAGTTTGACTCCAAAAGCTCTACCACCACGCCCATAGGTGAAAATATAGACCTTCCAGCCGACTGGAAGTCAACAGGTATGATGGTATCATTAATACCTGTCATGGGTGAGAAGAAATACGGCGAGATTGAGATAGAGAAGGCGGAGTTAGAACCTTGGGAGAATCCTACACCTGAGCGGGACTACATGATAGAGATAAGCTTCCCCGAGTTTTCCTGTCTTTGTCCCCGTTCGGGTTATCCGGACTACGCAACCATAAAGATACGCTACATACCCGACCGATACATAGTAGAGCTTAAGTCCCTAAAGCTCTGGCTCAATAAGTTTAGGAACAGATACATATCCCACGAGGAGGCGACCAACGAGATATACTCCGCCCTGTGGGAAAAACTAAAGCCGAGATTCTTAGAGGTTATCGGAGACTTCCACCCCCGGGGAAACGTTCATACCGTAATTAGAGTGAGGAGCGATGCCAAATACGAACGGTGAGAACGTCTCAGAAGGGTATATCCTCAGAAGGAAGTTCCTTTTCTATCCTCACCAGCAGGTCTATAAGTTCGCTTATGCTTCTCTTACCTAAGTGCTTACTCAAAGCCACCTTTAGGGTTTCTTCGTCGGTGACGTTTAGCTTTCTCAGAATAGCCATCAGCTTGCGGAACTGCTTGTCCGTAAAGGGCTCTTCAAAATAAGAGCTTGCTTTAAGCTCCAGATACCGTTTCAGTCTAAGGTATAACTGTGCAAGAGCTATAGAGTCCTTTAGGTTATACATAGCCACGGTTAGATAGTTTCTCTTGTAGAACTCTTCCGCTACCTTACTTCCGTCTATTACGTCTTTGGGTGTGTGTATACCGAACTTCCTGCATACGAAGTCAAGTTTGTAGCGCTTTTCCCTCTCTCCGTCGGACAGGAACCTCATAAGGTCTATATGGGTTCTCTCATCTTTCAAGATATGCGTAGGCACGTCTATGCCATGTATCATTGAGCGGAGCTTGAGCACGTATCCGTCAAAGCTGTATCCATTAAAGCTTACGATGGACCTTGCCTCACCGATTTCTTTCCAGAATCTTTGCAGAAGTTCTTCCTCAAGCTGATAGAGCTTATCCTCTACAAAGTCCGCGGTAATAGGTTCGTAATGTATCTCTAAGGACCTGCCTTCCGCGTAGAACTCTTGCTTTACCAAGGGCTTGTTAGTGCTATCCGATATGAACAGGACAAAACCTCGGATTATTCTATCTTCTTCTATGTAAACACCGGAAGCGGACACTATAAACAGAGTGAAAGGATTGAAGGAAAACTCCCTAACGAATTCCTCTTCGCTTTTGTCCTTTTTTCCTCTGAAACGCAAATACTGGTAATCCCTGTAGTTTATACCGTTCAAGTCTGGAACGGTCTCTATATCAAAGGCAAGAACGTTCACCTTGTTCCCCCTTTAATATAATGTTAACACCATGAAGGAGCTCACCCTTCGGGTAAGGAGGAATGTTTTCCTCCGGGGTAGGACGTGGCTTTTGGTCCTTGATGCTCCCCAGATAGCGAATGAGATAAGGGGAGGGCATTTCCTTATGATAGAGGTTTCCGAAACCTACGACCCCATGGGCAGGAGAGCTTTTGCGGTCGGAGATGTAAGGGGACACGAGCTATACATATTTTACGATGTGGTTGGAAGGGGGACACGCCTTATGACGGAACTAAGAGAAGGGCAAGAAGTGAGGGTGTTCGGTCCTCTGGGGAAGAAGCTTTTCAGTTATGAGGGTGATAGACACCTGCTGGTGGGCGGAGGAATAGGCCTTGCAGGGTTGTCCCTCTTGGGCAAGGAGCTGAGGGAAATGGGTAAGGAGGTCGTTTTCGTATACGGTGCAAGGTCCGCAGAACTTCTCAGCATGATTGATTGGCTGAAGGAAGAAGGTTTCTCCTACCGTATCTATACGGACGACGGGAGCATGGGAACGAAAGGATTTGTAACTCAAGCGCTGGAAGAGTTCGGTCCTCAATGGGTTGTTTCCGCATGTGGCCCCAAACCCATGCTTAAGGCTCTGAAGCGAATCGCTCAGGAAAAGGGTCACAAACTTTATCTCTCCCTTGAGGAGAGAATGGCATGCGGATGGGGTGTCTGTTTGGGCTGTGTTGTGAAGGACAGCTACGGACACTTCAAACGGGTCTGTTACGAGGGTCCCGTGTTTTCCGCTAATGAGGTGGTCCTGTAATGTTCACCGGGCTGGTAGAAGCTCTGGGAGAGGTTCTTGATTTAAAAGTCGGTGCGCAGGGGGGCGTCCTCAGAGTAGGAACGGACATAGAAGATGTTAGGGTTGGCGATAGCGTTGCGGTCAACGGGGCGTGTCTGACAGCGGTAGAGGTAGGAAAGGGCTTTCTCGCATTTGAGGTCTCTCCTGAGACTTTCTCAAGAACTAACTTAGGGACCCTTAAAAAGGGCGATAAGGTTAACTTAGAAAGAGCTTTGAGAGCGGACTCCCGTTTGGGAGGGCATATAGTCCTCGGTCATGTGGACTTCACGGGAAAGATTACGAGCTTCCATAACGTGGGAAAGCACAGAGAGCTGGTTGTGGAAATACCTTCCGATTGGAGGGTTTTCTTTGTAGAGAAGGGCTCTGTTGCCATAGACGGTATAAGCCTTACAGTCAATGAGGTTAAAGAGGGTTCCATATCTATCAACGTTATACCTCACACCTATGAAAACACCAACCTTAAGTCCCGCAAAGCGGGAGATAGGGTAAACGTGGAGGTGGATGTCATAGGTAAATATGTGGTTAGCTACCTCAGGAGAAGCTCCAACAACCTTATGGACAAGCTAAGAAACTTGTTCTAATCAGGTGTGGGCATCGTTGTGGCCTTTGTGGGTAAAGTAGAGGGCGAGTGCTATACCTAAGGCTCCCAGTCCGAGATACAGCAGGTCTACAGGTTCTTGATAGTCCATCTCTATGGTCTGTTTGAAGAACACGACTATTATCACCATTATTACCACTCTACCGAGTTTTGTCTTCAAGTCTTCAAGGTTCGTTATGAAGAGGACCTTTGAGCTTTTGGGGTCGTTTTCCGCAACGTCTATTTTGGATATGAAGAGCTCGTATAGTCCCAGAGAAAAGATTAGGAGGAAGGTTGCTATTAGGAACATATCTATAGAAGCTATGGCGGAAGCTACAAGCTTTTTTGAGATTATCTCGCAGTCAAAGCTTTCTACAAACTTCAGAAGGGGTATAAGAACCTCGAAAAGACCAGCTATAAACAGCGCAAAGGCTCCTATGAGAGAGCTTAC
>CAYSNS010000128.1:0-4561 GCA_964432395.1 uncultured Aquifex sp.
CTCTTCTCGGGAGGGGATGCCCCGGGCATGGATTCGGTTCTAAGGTCCGTAGTAAGGTGATCCATATCTTTGGGACATGAAACCTTTGGTATAAAGAGGGGTTACAGGGGCCTAATAGAGGGTGACTTCGTAAGGCTTTCGAGCAGGGATGTGGGAGGTATCCTTGACAGAGGAGGGACCTTTCTGCTGAGCAGTAGGGAAGACAGGTTCAAGGACTCAAAGTATAGGGAGCAAGCCTACAGAAACCTATCCCGAGCGGGAATAGATGCCCTTGTGGTGCTCGGAGGAGAAGGAACATTCAAAGGAGCGGGACTCATAGCGGAAGAGCTCGGAATACCCGTCATAGGTATTCCCTGCACCATAGATAACGACATAGGTGGGACTGATTACTGCATAGGTTACGATACTGCCCTGAGGAACTGCGTAGAAGCCATAGACAGGATAAGGGATACCGCAAGCTCTCACGAGAGGATATTCATAGTAGAGGTTATGGGTAGAAACAGGGGTTTTATAGCTGTTGAGGCGGGTCTGGCAACCGGTGTGGAGCTTATACTCGTGCCAGAGGTCCCGTTCCCAAAGGAAAAGGTTCCCGTGGAGATAAGGAAGGCCAAGGAAAGGGGAAAGCTCCACTGTATAGTGGTGGTGGCGGAGGGTTATGCCAGGGCGGAGGAAATCAGGGAGCTTGTGGTAAAGGAGCTTGGAGAAAGTTACGGGGAGGTGCGCACCACAGTCCTGGGTCACCTTCAGAGGGGAGGAGCTCCTACTCATACCGATAGGATAATGGGTATGAAGTTCGGTGAGGTGGCGGTGGAGTCTTTGGTCTCGGGAGAGAGAGCCGGTTTTGTAGCCTACAGGGACGGCAGATTTTACATAGAGGACTTTGCCAAAGCGAACGAATACAAGGACATTGACAGGGAAGCCCTCAGGCTGAACGCAAGACTGAATCTATGAGTTTTTATCTTCTTCCTTCTTGTATTCAGGCTGAAAGCCTATTACCGCCTCCTTGGAAAAAGTTATCTTCGTATTTGAGTCAACCTTGAGGGTCACGGTTCTGTCCCCTATATCGCTCACCGTTCCCCATATGCCTGCGGAGGTAACGACCTTGTCCCCCTTCTTTAGGCTTTCTATCAGCTTTCTGTGTCTTTCCCTTTCCTTCTTCTGAGGCCTTATTATGAGAAAGTAGAATATGGCGAATATACCCACGAGAAAGAGAATCTGAAACAGTATCGCTCCTGTAGGGTTGTGCGCTCCCTGTGACTGAGCAAAGGCTGAGTCTACCATATTAGTCCTCCTTCCAGTATTCCTCAAAAGCTATCCAGGTCTTGGGTATTATACTCTTGAGGTCATCCCAGGACTTCATGTATTTTACACGCTTTTTCGCCGCTCTGTTTAAAGTGGCCCCGAACAGCTCCATACTTTCCTCTTCGTATTCCTCCAGAGAGTCCTCCAGGATAGCCCTTGCACACATCTCGCCCGTATACACCGCGTTGGCTATCCCTCCCCCCGTTATGGGATGACAGAATCCTCCCGCATCTCCTACGAGCAAGACATTACCCCGAAGGGGTCTTTTCACTCCCTCCGCGGGAATCCATCCTCCTGTTCTACCTTCTATCCTTTCCCCAACCAGTCCCTGGGAGAGAAGCTCCTTGAAGAACCTCTTCAGGCTTTCCATAACGTTTATCGGATAGGCAGGGTCTATACCTACACCTACGTTGGCAAACTCTCCCTTGGGAAACACCCATCCGTATCCGCCGGGTATATAGTCTCTGAAATATATGAGGAGGTCGTTGATTTCTCTCTCTACCGGAACGGTAAATTGAGCGGTGGTCAAAAAGCTTTTTGTGTGTTCGCCGGTGAGCTTCGCTACCCGAGAGCGGGGTCCGTCCGCACCTATGACTAGGTCCGCCTCTACGGGGAACCTTTCTCTTTTGTCTATATTCTCAAGCCAGAGCTTTCCATCTTCAAAGCCCAAAAAACGCGTTCTGAGCATCAAAGTTGCACCCTCCCTCAGAGCCAGAGAGGTTATATTTGCGTCAAACCTTTCCCTGTGGAGAACGTATCCCTCCGAATACATGCTTACAACCTCACCCCAGGGAGTGAAGTGAACCATGTCCCTTACCTTCTGGGCTATGGAGCTTTTCGGGAAGAACTGGGGAAATTTGTGCTCGAGCTGGATGGGGACGAACTCCGCACACTGAACGGGAACGCCAGGCTTTCTTTTTATATCAACCATGAGGACCTTAGCTCCTCCCTTGGAAAGAATATAAGATGCGGTAGAGCCTCCTGGACCTGCACCTACCACAAGGACGTCAAACTTCATCTACTTAGAATTTAGGTGATTTTTCATGAGTTTACCCATCTTGAAGGTGGGAACAAATCTCTCTTTTATGAATATCTCCACGCCCGTCCTCGGATCTTTTACAAAGCGTGAGGGCTTCTTCCTTATCTTAAAAGTTCCCAGGCCCCTTATCTCCACCTTTTCTCCTCTGGTAAGGGCTTCCGTCATAGCCTGAAAGACCTGGTCAACTATCACCCTCGCCTTTCTCTGGGATATTCCCTTCCTTTTCGCTATTTCCCTCGTTATGTCGGACTTTTTCATTACCTTCCTCCTCAATGTAGATAGTTCTTACCCTGTCTCCCTTGGCCTGAAGTGTTTGCCTCTTCCTATCATACACTATCTCGTCCGCCTCCAGTATGCTGTTGTTCTCTTCAACATGCGCCTCGCCCTTGAGGATTATCACCTCCTGTATCAGGTCATACTCCGCATATCTTGAGGTAGCCTTCCTACCTGGTTCCGAATACCTTACATTGCCCGTGGCAACTATCTTTACGGGTTTGCCTTTCTCCGTCAGGTGGATGACCACTCGGTCCGCCTTCAAAACCGACGGTCCCCTTACGAGCTTAACGTTTCCTGTATAGATTATCCTGTTGTCCTTAAACTCGAGGGTCTTGGCCTCTCCCGTTATAGGTTGTGCTTGTGAAAGAGAGAAGAAGAGAATGAGAATAGACAGAGCGGACTTAAACCTCATGCTTTGTCCTTACATTGCTTATTATAACCCTGAAAGGTCGCAGATAAGCCCTGAAGCCTTTACCCTCTATGAGGGTATTCCGTGTTCTGACCAGGACGGGTTCGTTCCCCCATATCAGGTTCTTGTTAAAGTCAACGGTAGCTTCCTCGGTGTTTACCTCCAATCTTTTTCCTCTTATAATTACGTTGCCTCTTAAAATACTCAGGCCTTTATCCCTGTAGAGGGTAACCGAATCCGCGCTAACGGTGTAGCCGTTGGACGATTTGAACGATACGCCCAGCAGGTTCAGCTCCCTTCCCAGAGATACGAGCTCTCTCCCCATCACATCCCACTCCTGCCCTCCTTTACCGAAAACCTTTATGTGTATACCTCTGGCTATGCTCTTTTCTCGGGTCTGAACCTTGGCGGAGTCCTGCAGATGGTTTAAATACGCAAAGTAAACCCCACATAAAAACAGAAATAAGGCATGAAGGAGGAGGAACCTCATCCTGAATATTTTTCCATAAAGGGGAAGTTCCTAAGCTTCAGAATAAGCTCACACACTTCCCTTACCGCACCGCTTCCCCCTTCATTCATAGTTTCATAAACAGCGACCTTCTTGACTTCCTTCGGGGCATTCCTTACCGCTATGGGGAAGCCTACCTTTTTCATAGCGGGTATGTCCACCAGGTCATCGCCTACAAAACCTATCTCCTCGTAGTCAATGGAGAGCCTGTAAGATATCTCCGCAAGAACTTTGTCTTTCTCCCTCCTTCCCATGAAAATCTCCTCTATGCCAAGCTCCTTAAGCCTGCTCTCTAAGGCTCTGGACTCTCTGCCGGATATGACCCCCGTCTTTATACCTGTCTTCTGTAGTAGCTTTATGCCCAGGCCATCGTAAACGTTAAAGAGCTTCAGACTCTCCCCGTCCTCTGTATACACAAGCTCTCCACCTGTTAGGACACCGTCCACGTCCATAAGGAGAAGCTTGAGCTTTCTTGCCCTACTTTTGAGGGACAAGTTAGCACCTCTTTACCTTTTTGCAGGCTTGTGAGAGTAGGGAGGCGAACTCATCCGCTTCATGGACACCGAATATCTGCAGAAGAATTTTATCGGTGGTCGGGTCGTATATCATAAATGTAGGTGTGCCTATTGCCCTGAAGCGCTTGTCTAAGGAAGGAGGAATTTCATCAACGTTTATGGGAACGACAACGTATCTGTTTTCCATTAGCTCGCTTACCTCAGGCTCTATAAATACAGCCTCTTCCATATACTTGCAGTAGCTACAGCCATCTTCGTAGAAGTAGACAAGCACGAGCTTACCGCTATCTTTGGCAACCCTTACACCCTCATTAAAGTCGGGATACCAGCGAGAGGCTAAAGCGGTCAGAACAACCAAAAGAACGCTTAAAAGGTAAAGCACCCTCATGGCGGATGACCTCCCGCTTAAACGTTTGCCATAACGCTTTCCCTAAGCTCGTTAGCCATCTCAACCATATTCTTGAGGGCGGGTTCAACCTCTTCCCACCTCCTTGTCTTGAGTCCGCAGTCGG
>CAYSNS010000129.1:0-4561 GCA_964432395.1 uncultured Aquifex sp.
AAAAAGAATATGTAAGAGGTGGTCAGATACATTATCCCTATCTTTTTGTGGTCCGTGGTAAATATCCACTCCTTTAGCCCCGCTCTCAGGTAAGGAACCGGCAGTGCCTCTCTCATCTTACGACCTCCTCATCTATTTTTAGCTCGCTTTTTGCAAGGTTAGTTTCACCCTTGAGCCATGCGGTAAACTGCTCGGGCGGGACAACCTTGAGCTTTGTAAACATGTGGGAGTGTCCTGTTCCGCAGAACTCCCTGCAGAATATCCAGTATTCTCCCGGCTTGTTAATCTGGAACCACAGGTGCGTTATCCTGCCCGGAACCATGTCCTCGGTAATTCTCGCAGGCATAACGTAGAAAGAGTGGATAACGTCCAAAGACGTGAGCAGAGCTTTTACGGGCTTACCTGCGGGGACTACCACCTTCTGGTCTTCGGGAACTTCGTAGCTGTTAGGGTTAAAGGAGGTAACTACGGTCTTGACAGTATTGCCTTTATCGTCTAAATACTCCACCTGCCACCCCCACATGAATCCTGTGACCTTTATGGTCATAGCGTCCGCGGGAGCGGTTCTCTGCTTTTTGAATATCACAAAGGAATAGGTAGCAAGAACCAGAACTATGATTGTAGGGACTATGACGAACAGTGCCTCCAGACCCCAGTGTCCGTGTTTTTCATGGTCACCTATCTCTCTCTCTCCGGGCTTGAACCTGTACTTGAAGATGAAGTATATGCCCGGAAGCGCTACCACAAAGTAGATGACCACAGCCACCACAAGCCAGACGTTGACCGCTTCGAACCACCACTTTGCAGGTAAGGCAAACACCTGCTCCATCATTGCACCTCCCTTCTAAGAAGCTTTCCTGACATAAAAGCCAATAGAACTACCAGAGCTAAAGAGGAAAGTCCTATACCTCCGAATATCAAGGTTGGGTTTACCACGAAGGTGCTACGGGAAGGGTCGTAGGTATAGCACACCAGGAGAGCAAGGTCTATCACCGAGTTGGCGGTAATCTTTCCCCCTTCCGCTTCCGCAAGGGATATGCGTATATCTCTCTCCTTGGGATTTATACCGAACAGATACCTTGTTATCCTTCCGTCGGGAGCCAGGAATATGTAAACGTTGGAGTGAACGAAGGTCTTGTCCCTTTCGGAGTAAAAAAACCTGAAGCCCACGCTACCCGTAAGGGTCTCTATGCTTTCTTCTGGAATCAGAGCGAATATCCACTGAGGCGTAAACGGACCGTGGGTCTCCTTAAACTTCTTGAGGGTTTGGAGGGTGTCCCTCTTGTCGAAGGAAAGCACAAGCACGTTGAAGTCCCTATTTTTCAAGGATTCTGAGCTTTTGATTAGCTTGTTGAGGTTGTCTATCCTTATGGGACAGGAGCCCTCACATGTGTAGTAGGAAAACAGGAGTATGGTGGGCTTGTCGGACAGAAGGTCGTAGAGCTTTACCCTGCTCCCGTCTTCGAGTATCAGGTCGGTGTTGCTAACAAACCCGCCCAAGAACTTCTTCTCGTCTATCTTCAGGAGAGACGGGTCAAAGAAGTCTTCCCTTATAACGTTTCCCGCACCTACTGCGTTGGCAAGAACCATTCCCACACTCAGGAGCAGGGCTATCAGTATCCTCATCGTTCACCTCACAGAGCGGCAGTTCCCACCAAGTAGGCGGTTCCCGCAACCAGCATCCACATGACGTCAACAAAGTGCCAGTATGCGGAAGTCGCCCTCATAAGGGTGGGCTTATCTTTGTTCATTTTACCCGTAACGAGGAGCCACATCACATAAAGTTGTGTTATAAGTCCCACCAGGACGTGAGAAGTGTGAAGTCCTGTTAAGGCATAAAAGCCTGTGCCGTAGGCATTTGCACTGAGGGTAAACCCTTCGCTCCATAGATGGACCCACTCCTTCATGTGTAGGACCACAAAGAGCGCTCCCAGGATAAAGGTTATCAGAACCCACGTAAGAGCCTTGCCCGTGTCCCCTTCCTCCTCCAGGGCAATTTCCGCCTTAAATATGGTAAAGCTGGAAGCCCAGAGAATCAGGGTAAGGAATCCCGCGGTAGCAAGGCTTATTCCTTCTGGAATCCACTGAGACCATTGCTGTGCATGGTTCACCCTCGCCATCCAGAAGAAGGCAAATATAGTTCCGAATATGACAAGCTCCGATAGGATAAAGGTCAGGATTCCTATCCATCCGTAGCCTTCGTCCCTGTCCACCTGAAAGTGCTCGTTTGCCCATCCAGCAGCGCCTATGAGTATAAGAATCAGTCCGACCGCGCCGGTAACCAGGCCCGGCATCTGCCAACCGTAGTGGAAGAACATGGTAAATGCTATTGGTATCAGGAGTGTCCCGATGCCTATCGGGAATGGCCATATACTTACTTCATGGTGAGGCCCATGATGAACAGCTCCCTGTGCCATATCAGACCCTCCTTAGTAAACATATCCTAACACAAATGATATGCATCAGCTGATAAATATCATAGTGGAACAAACATGCCTTTGCAACCTTTTTTCCGCAGAAACAGGCTTGTATTTACGGTATACAGCTGAAATTTGAAATCAGATGTATTTGGCTCTATAATAAGAGTTAGCGCTTACTAAGTTAATTGTGCATTCGGAGGTGTGGCTATGTCAAAGCATGTTGTCATAATAGGTGGCGGTGTAGGAGGTATAGCTACCGCTTACAACCTTCGTAAGCTGGATAAGAATCTGAAGATAACGGTTGTTTCCAACAGGCCTTACTTTGGCTTTACGCCCGCCTTCCCTCATCTGGCTCTCGGATGGAGAAGGTTTGAGGACATAACGGTTCCCCTCACTCCTTTACTCCCGAAATTCAACATAGATTTTGTAAACGAGCCTGCGGAAAGCATAGACCCGGACAACAACAAGCTCAAACTAAAGTCTGGAAATACCATAGAGTATGACTACCTCGTAATAGCCACCGGTCCCAAGCTCGTTTTCGGTGCTCAGGGACAGGAAGAGAACTCAAACTCTATATGCACCGCGGAGCACGCTATGGAAACCCAGAGAAGGCTTGAGGAGTTTTACGCAAACCCCGGCCCTGTGGTCATAGGCGCGATACCCGGTGTGAGCTGTTTCGGGCCCGCTTACGAGTTTGCTTTCATGTTGAACCACGAGCTCGTAAAGAGGGGCCTAAGGCATAAGGTGTCCATAACTTACGTAACCTCTGAGCCTTACATAGGACACTTAGGGCTTGGAGGTGTCGGACCTTCCAAACGTATGATGGAAGACCTCTTTGCGGAAAAGGATATAAGGTATATAACCAACGTTAAGGTCACCGAGATAAAGGAAAGCAGTGTTGTATACGAAGACCTTGAGGGTAATACTCACGAGATAGAAGCCAAGTTCACCATGTTTATGCCAAGGTTTATGGGTCCGGATGTGGTGGCCTCAGCGGGAGACAAAGTAGCTAACCCCGCAAACAAGATGGTTATAGTTAACAGGTGTTTCCAGAATCCTACCTATAAGAACATATTCGGTGTAGGTGTTGTTACTGCCATACCACCCGTTGAGAAGACGCCCGTGCCAACAGGAGCACCTAAAACGGGACAGATGATAGAGGGTATGGCTCTGGCTGTCGCCCACAACATAGTTAACGACATTCACAACTCTTCCGACAGATACGCTCCTACGCTGGCAGCGATATGCATAGCGGACATGGGCAAGGAGGCTGCAGGCTTTATCGCCAACCCTGTAATACCTCCCAGAGCCTGGGTAAAGACTAAAAAAGCGGGATGGGTCCACCTTCTTAAAACCGCCTTCGAGAAGTATTTCCTCTGGAAAGTAAAGAGAGGAGACATATCCCCTTGGTTTGAAGAGAAAGTTCTTGAGAGGGTTCTTCATCTCAAGCCCGTGGAGCTGTGCAGGGACTGTGAGGGCTCTCCCGGCTCCAGATGCTGAGGCTTTTGGTATACTTGGGAGTTTAGTATGCCCCGCACGAGAGAGAAGATAGTAAAGGTAGGCGCCCAGATAATAGCCCACGAAGGGCTCAGGATGTTTACCGCTAAAAAGATAGGTGAGAAGCTGGGTATATCGGACGCAGCCATATTCAAGCACTTTCCCACCATGGACAGCATAGCGGAGGAGATAATATCCCGCTACACTACCGAGTGCATGAGGAGAACGGACGAAGCCATAGCTACCGGAAAGAATGCGGTGGAGAAGCTGAGCCTTATAATAGATGGGCACATAGACCTGCTGGAGGAGACACGGGGCATAAGCCCCGTCCTTTGCTTTGAGTTTTCAAGGAGCAACAAGAGAAAGCTCAAGAAGATGATATTTGAGTTCCTTAACGCCTACGCGGGCAAAGTAGGGAGCGTTATAGAGGAAGGCATAAGAGAAGGGACTATAAGGGAAGATATAGATATAGAGGAGGTGAGCTTCTCCTTCATAGGCCTGATGCAGGCTAAGGTCTTCCAGTGGTTCATAAGAGGCAGGAAAGGAAAGATAATAAAGGACAGGGAGTCTATAAAGAAGATGGTGCTAGAGGGTCTTATCCGCCGACCCTGAACATTTCTACCTTGTAAGCCCGTTTCGGGCCT
>CAYSNS010000130.1:0-4560 GCA_964432395.1 uncultured Aquifex sp.
AGGAGAAAATTACTGAGAGCCTTTGTGGGCACCTGCTAAGCAGTCCTTTATATCACCTATGAACTCTTGGATAAAGGAATCCTCCGACTCCAGCACCTGACGAGGAGTTCCCATAGTTATAACTCTCCCATTTTTTACCACCATGACCCTGTCCGAAATGGTGAAAGCGGAAATCATATCGTGAGTTACCACTATTGCGGTTGTTCCAGTCTTGTTTCTGAGCTGTAGAATCAGTTTATCTATAACCCTGCTCGTTATGGGGTCGAGCCCTGATGTAGGTTCATCGTAGATTATGAGCCTTGGGTTTGTAGCTATGGCCCTGGCTATGGACACCCTCTTTCTCATACCTCCCGAGAGTTCCGAGGGCATAAGCTCCATCACATCCTCACCCAGGCCAACGAGCCTCAGCTTCTCGAGGGCTATCCTTCTTACCTCGTCCTTTTTCATATTGGTGTGCTCTAAGAAGTAAAAGCCCACGTTCTCCCACACCTTGAGGCTATCGAAAAGCGCCCCTTCTTGGAATACATAACCTATGTTTTTTCTAACTTCATCTATATCCTGCGTAGAAAGCTCTGCTATATCCTTCCCAAATACAATGACCTTTCCGTAGGAGGGCTTCCACAGACCTACTATGTGCTTGGTTATGGAAGTCTTTCCGCTTCCGCTCCCTCCTATTATTGAGAATATTTCTCCTTCCCGAACCTCGAAGGATATATCTTCAAGGATTCTCCTGCCTCCTATATCTTTAAAAAGACCTTCTACCTTGACCACAGGAGCTTTCACATAAGTCCTCCGTGCAGGTAAGGGTTAAATCGTCTCTCATGCCCTATTGTAGTCTCATCGTAGTGTCCGCACACAACGAGGGTGTCGTCGGGGAGTTCGGTAAAGATACGTTCTATTGAAGCCTTCAAAGCGGTAAGGTTACCACCCGGAAGGTCCCATCTTCCCACACTGCCCTTAAAGAGCAGGTCACCCGCTATGAGAACTCCTTCCTCTTCTATATACAAACAGCACAAGCCGGGTGTGTGGCCGGGTGTGTGCATAACCCTAAGAGTTAGCTTGCCTACTTTAAGCTCCATGCCCTCTTCAAGGGGTTCATCCGGAGGTGGACAGGGAACAGCCTTTATATAAGATGCAAAGCCATCCCATATTTCGTCGTTTATCAGGTATACGTCTTCGGGATGCAGGTAAAAAGGAACGTTAAAATACTCTTTCAGTCTTCCTACCTGCCCCACATGGTCTATGTGTCCGTGGGTGTTGACTATAGCTATTACCTCAAACTCTTGAGCGTAGCTTATTATCCTCTCACCATCCGCTCCCGGGTCTACAACTATAGCCTTACCGCTTTCGCTGTCCGCAACCAGAGAGCAGTTAACCGCAAGGGGCCCCACGGGAATTACCTTTATAATTACTCCCATAATCTCTAATGATAAATCAATCCCGATTTCGGTCTTTTAAAAATACTACAGTCACACCCGCTCCGCCTTCTCTGGGATAGGCGTCCCTGAAGAACTTGACCTTCGGAGACTTGGACAGGAACTCCTGAATAGCTCTCTTGAGAACCCCTTTACCTATCCCGTGCACTATTTTTACAGTTTTGTGGCCTGCGGAGTAAGCTTCTTCCAAGAACCTCTCCAGTTCTATCAGTGCGGTATCCGAATCCATACCCAGGAGGTTGAGCTCCGTCTTAGACTGAGGTCCTTCGGTAAGCTGTGGGGCTTTGGGCATAGCTTCTTTACTTACCTTCCTTAACTTATCTACACTTACCCAGAGCTTCATCCCCTCAAGGTTGAGCTGAGCTTTGTCTTCTTTGAGCTGAAGAACCTTTCCTTTTCTGCCCATGAACTCTACAAAGTCTCCAACTCTTATCTCTTCTTTCTCTCCTGGCACAAATAGGTTCAACTGCCTCTCGTGCTTGTCGATAAACTCTTTAATTTCCCTCTCGCTCTTTGCACCTTTTAGAAGCTTCTCTCCCTCAAGGGCAAGCTTCCTGAGATAGCTTTTCGCTTCCTTATAGGCTTCCTTCCAGCCTTTTCTTTTTAGCTCTTCAAACTCAGCCTTGAGCTCTTCATACTTCCTCTTTTCCTTCTCAAGCTCTTCTCTGAGTCTGCTGAGTTCGGATAGTTTTTCCTCATACTCACTCGTATACTTTGAGAGCTTTTCCATAAGCTCCATATGCTTGCTGTCACCCGCTTTTAGATTCTTGCGGGCTATTTCTATGATTTTGTCGGGTATGCCGCATCTTCTTGCAACTTCAAAAGCCATACTTTCACCTACAGAGTTGTAGGCAATCTTGTAAAGGGGTTTAAGGGTTTCCCTGTCAAAGAGCACGCTTGCGGGAACAAAGTAGTCAGAGCTTACCGCATAGAGCTTTATAGGTGTGTGGTGTGTATTGGCAAATATCCAAGAACCTTTTCCCCTAAGGAATTCAAGTATCCCTATCCCCAGAGCTGAGCCTTCCGCAGGGTCCGTTCCCGCACCGAGTTCGTCCATCAGAACGAGCGTCTCGCTGTCCACTTTAGGTAGAAAGTCTGCCACGTTCTTCATATGGTAGGAAAAAGTTGAAAGGCTCTGTTCAATGCTCTGCTCATCACCTATGTCTACGAACACACTCTTAAACACCTTTATCGTGCTCCCTTCTCCTATGGGAACGGGTATCGCACTCTGACACATCAGGATGGCAAGTCCGAGCGTTTTCAGAGCTACTGTCTTACCGCCTGTGTTTGGTCCTGTCAGTATGAGACCTTTCTTGTCCTTGAGGACTATATCGACCGCAACGGTGTCGGGCTTAATCAATCTCAGCAGGGGATGACTTACCTCCCTAAGTTCAATGTGGTCTCCGATGCGGGGGAATCTTCCACTGTATCTTTTTGCAAGCTCCCTCTTACAGCTCAACAGGTCTATCTTGAGGAGTGTCCTGAAGCTTTCCTCTATCTTGGGAGCGAAGTCACCCACGTAAGAGGTTATCCGTCTCAGAACCTTTCTTACCTCTTCATCCTCCTGAGCCTTGAGCTCGGTAAGCTTGTTGTTGAGCTGTATCACCATCTGTGGCTCTACATAGGTCGTGTATCCCGAAGAGGATGTCCCGTGAACTATGCCGAATATCTTCTTCAGCTGAGAGCTCTTAACGGGCACAACGTATCGGTTATTTCTCAGGGTTATTATCTTGTCCGTAAAGACCTTGTCCGCGTCGGGCCTCCTGAGCAGGTTCTCGAGCCTGTCCATTATTTCTTTCTCTAAGCTTCTTATGCTCTTCCTTACCCTGAACAGTTCCTCGCTGGCCTCGTCTTTGACAAAACCCCTCCTGTCTATGGAAGACTCTATTAGGTTCTCCAAGGATGAAAAAAGGTGCAGGCTCTTAGTTAGAGGTCTTAAGGACTCTTTCCTCTGGGCCTCTTTGCCTATCGCCTGTCTTACCTGCCTTACGAGCTTGAGGACATTAAGCAGAGACAGTAGCTCCTCCGCACTCAGAACCGCGCCCTCAATCCTTGACCTGCTCAGGGTTTCCCTTATGTCCTCAAAAGGATAGAGTTCAACCCCTTGAAGGTCCATAAAGTCCTTGCAGAGCTCTATCTCACGCTTTATCTCTTCAGCGTTGGTAAGGGGTTTTAGGGAGTCTATGAGCTTCTCTGTGGCGGGTGAGTTGCTGTGTTTTTTCAGTTCCTCTTTTACCTTATCAAACTCTAACCTCTTGAGGTCCTGCTCTCTCATAGATTTAGCACGTCAAACATGCTATACATTCCCGGTTCTTTACCTTTTATCCACTTGGAAGCTTCCACCGCTCCCTTTGCGAAGGTATCCCTTGAACTTGCTCTGTGAGTTAGTTCTAAACGCTCTCCGAATCCTAAGAAGTAAACGGTGTGGTCTCCTACTACGTCTCCTCCCCTGATGGCAAAAACCCCAACCTCACTGTCCGTGCGCGGTGCTTCACCTTCTCTACTGTAGACAGTCCTCTCAAGACCCGCTACTTGTCTCACTATCTGGGAAAGCTTTACCGCAGTCCCGCTGGGAGCGTCCTTTTTGAAACGGTGGTGTATCTCAGATATCTCTATGTCAAAGCTTTTGTCTTTTAAGACCCTCGTTGCTATTTCAACCAGCTTGAAGAGGAGGTTTACGCCAAGACTCATATTCGGGGAGAGCAAAACGGGTGCGTTCTTTGAACATTCCTCTATTTCTTTTATCTCGTTCTCCGTAAAGCCCGTGGTTCCTATTACCACAGCCTTGTGGTCAAGGGTCGCCAGCTTGGTATGTCCTACGGACGCCGTTGTATTACCCGAAAACTCTATAACAACGTCACATGAGGGTAGAAGCTCTTCCAGCCTGCTCGTCAAGGGTCTACCCTTGAGCTCTTTTTTACCTAAAGCTTCGCCCATGTCTGTGGAAGGTATGCAGTCTGGATGCTCAACGCCCCCGACAACCTCCACTTCCGGGTCTTGGAGGGAAAGCTCTATAATCCTCCTTCCCATCCTGCCTAGCGCACCACAAACTACAACCTTGGTCATGCTTCCTGGTTACCCAAACTGTGCAAAACTGCACAGCTCGGGTGCGGGGGTATTTGTA
>CAYSNS010000131.1:0-4526 GCA_964432395.1 uncultured Aquifex sp.
GCTCGACCCTAACCTCTACAACGTCATAATGGACATAGTTGAGGAGAACGAAGAGCGTTGGGAAGAGCTTATGGAAGAGGAGGAAGAGGAGTAATTATGCTAACTAAAGGGGCTAAAACCCCAACCAAAAATTTTGAGGAGGTGTAGTTATGGGACATGGCAAGAGTCCTTACTTGAGATATGCGGACCCCGAACCCTTTCCAATACTTAACAAGCACTCTCACTACGACCATCTCTTTGAGGAGATGCACGAGCTTGAGGAGAAGGGTGAGATTCTCGTATTCAAGATTACCGAGGAGAACAACCCCGTAGAGGTATACACAAGGACCGGAAGGATAAAGACGGTCCCTACTAACAAGCTCTGGCATCACAAGTCCTGTGGTCAGTGTGGAAACATACCTGGATATCCCGCATCCATATTCTGGTTTATGAACAAGTTCGGCTTTGATTACCTCAACGAACCTCACCAGACATCCTGCACCGCCTGGAACTACCACGGCTCAGGAACTTCCAACCCCGTAGCTCTCGCTGCGGTTTGGCTCAGAAACATGCACCAGGCGTGGAAGACCGGTTACTATCCTCTAATACACTGTGGAACTTCCTTCGGTTCTTACAAGGAGACCAGGGAACAGCTCATATTCAATAAAGAACTCAGGGACGCTGTTAAGCCTATCCTCAAGAAACTCGGAAGGCTCACCGAGGACGGAAGAATAGTCATACCCCAGGAAGTTGTCCACTACTCCGAGTGGGTTCACGCTGTCAGGCACAAGATAGCAGAGCTTTACGAGAAAGAGGGTAAGCCCAAGGGTATAGACGTGTCCAACGTAAGGGTTGCTATACACAACGCATGCCATACATGGAAGATGATGGCGGACGACTATCCCTACGACCCTGAGGTATACAACGGTCAAAGGCCCGCAGCCTCAACCGCAGTGGTAAAGGCTCTCGGTGCACAGGTTGTTGACTATTCAACTTGGTATGACTGCTGTGGTTTTGGATTCAGGCACATTCTCACCGAGAGAGAGTTTACAAGGTCCTTTGCGATACAGAGGAAGCTTAAGGTTATAGCGGAAGAGGTCAAAGCGGACCTTATGGTCACTCATGACACGGGATGCACAACCACCTTTGAGAAGAACCAGTGGATAGGAAAGGCTCATGGGATGTATCATCCCATAGCAGTTATGTCTGACGTTATGTTCGCTGCTCTTGCCTGCGGTGCACATCCCTTCAAAGTCGTTCAACTATACTGGAACTGCTCCAACTACGAACCCCTGCTCGAGAAGATGGGTATAACCAACTGGAAGGAGCTCAAGAAGGAATGGGAAGACACTGTTAAGCACATAGCGGAGCTCGAAAAGCAGGGTAAGTATGACGAGCTCCTGGAGTTCTTCAAGGAGTATGACCTCTACGAGCCTTACAGCAAAACTTCCGATGGCTTCAAGAGAAAGAGGTCCGCAACCGCAGATATGCCCCTCTTCAAGTCCTAAGGGAAACGGTGCACACGCTTGGGGGAGCCTGTCTCCCCCTTACTCTATAAAGACTTCTAAGGAGGTAGGAAATGGCAAAGAGTGTCTTAGTGGTAGGAGGTGGACCCTCTGGTCTCGCAGCAGCAAGGACGCTGGGCAAGCTCGGCATACCCACGATATTGGTTGAAAAGGAACAAAAGCTCGGCGGTAGACCTATCCTTGAGGATTACCACACCCTGATACCCAGGAAGATGACTCCCCAGCAGGTCATAGGACCTTTCGTAGAGGAGGTCCAAAACAATCCCAATATTGATGTGAAGCTTGGCGTTGAGCTTGAGGCCTGTGAGGGAGAAGCCCCCAACTTTAAGGTGAAGCTTTCCAACGGTGAAGAGCACGAGGTGGGTGCCATAGTCGTAGCTACAGGTTTCCAGCACTTTGATGCCAAAAGAAAGGGAGAGCTGGGCTATGGCATATATCCTGATGTTATTACTAATTTAGAGCTTGAGCAGATGTTTTCAAGAGAAGGCAAACTCTACAGGCCTTCCAACGGACAGCTTCCCAAGAGGGTAGCTTTTGTCTTCTGTGTCGGTTCAAGGGACAGACAGCTGGGTGTTACCAACGTTCACTGCTGTAGGTACGGATGTGCGCTCTCCGGCCTTCAGGGAACTGAGATAAGGGAAAAGTATCCCGATGTTGACGTCTTTTGCTACTACATGGACGTAAGAACTTACGGAACCTGGGAATATCCCTTCTACTGGGCACCCCAGGAGAAGTATGGGGTCAGATACGTAAGGGGTAGGATTGCAGAGATAACCTACAGTCCTGCGGATGGAAGACTCAGGGTAAAACACGAAGACACAATAGTCCAGAGACCTGCAGAAGTTCCCATGGACCTTGTGGTTCTCGTTCTGGGTATGGAGCCCTCGGAGGGAACCAAGAAGGTAGCGAAGATACTTGGACTTGCTCAGGACCCCGATAGCCAGTTCCTCGTTCCTGCGGAGGATGCGGGCTCTAACATAATATCCAACAAACCTGGCATATTTATAGCGGGTGCTTGTAAGGGGCCCATAGACATAGAGTCCTCCCTCGCGGAAGGTGAGGCTGCAGGAGCGGAAGCTGCAACATTCATAGGGGCTAAGGTGTCTGCATAACATGAGTGAAGAGAAAAAGGAAGGTGGTTTTAAGGCTGTCACATTAGATGATGCCCTCATAAGGGACTACCTGATAAAGATACTGGGAGAAGGTGAAGACTTCGCTCAGGAGTTCTACCAAGAGCTTGTAGACAAGTCCCTCTTCTTCCAGCAGACTCTTTCCAAGGAAAGGCTACCTTCCCTGACAGAAGAGGAGCTTGAAAAGGTCCTTGAAAAGATTTTCGCTTCCCGAAGGAAACGCAAGAAGATAATAGAAGAGACTGGACTGGACAAGCTCAAGAAAGCTATCAGCGACCTGCTGTACGGAGATGAAAAGGGAGGCTTCCTCGGAATAGGTAAGAAGAAGATAGAGCGTAGCTGGGAAGAGAAGGTTGAGGAGTTTGCAAAGCAGATAAGGGGCGTTGATAGGAAATCCGCAAAAGACATAGCTGCAGAGCTTCTTCACTTCACTTTCCCGGACCAATACATACTCTGGACGAGCTGGATATGGGACCCCGAAAGCGAGACAGGAGCCATAGTGTTTCTTAAGGAGGAATCTCCCACAGGCGGACGTGGCAGGAGAATGTACGGAGAGAAATACGACCAGTTCAAGCAAGTATACGAACAGATAGCGGAAAAGCTTCAGGAGTTCGGAATAAAGGTGAAGGGATACCTCTTTGTGGACATATTCCTTGCCATGATATACGCAACCTATGTTGATTACATGACACTCTCTACTATGCATAGTGCAAAAGGTTTCTTTCCGCCTGCGGCCGTTATGGCAAAGAGACTTCTCGGGGTTAATGCCCCGGTTGAATTTACCTGAGGAGGTGTGAAAGATGGCAATTCACGAACGGAGCCTTGTAGACCCGGAAAGGGTCCTTAGAAAGGAAAGGCTCGTTATAGACGGTGTTGATGTCTCCGGTGATTGGAACCTGATAATACTACCCAGAGTGGTTGAAGACTATGATTTAGACTTCTACGATGAAGTTATAGCTCAGCCAGAAGGAAAGACCATAGTTAACTGCTACCAGTGCTCTTACTGCACAGCCTCCTGTCCCGTTCACAACTACTGGGATGAGAGATACAACCCCAGACACTTCATATACCTTGCAAGGCTCGGTCTTATAGACGAGCTTCAGAAGCGTGCGGATGTCATGTGGAGGTGTGTCTCCTGCCACAAGTGCACCCACAGATGTCCCAAAGGAGTTCTCGTGGAGGAAGTCCTCAAAGCGATTCTCAGAGTTATGGCAAAGAGGGGAATAATAGAAGAGTATCCTTCCAAAAAGTTTGATAAGTTCTTCATGGACAGCGTCTACGAGTACGGAAGGATTGAGGACGGAGAGCTACTCTTTGGCTGGATTGAGAAGCAGGGCTATCAGGTTGTAAAGGACCCAATACTCAAGAAACCCATTCCCTTCTTCGGAGGAGTTCCTGACTGGCTAAAAGAGCTCGCTGCAAAACCCATAAAGAATATGAACATAAGCTTCCTTATACTCAACGCAAAGCACATGCTCTTCCATCCTAAAACTAAGAACTGGAACAAGTTCAAGCAGGTTCTGAGGAAAGTTATGGAAGAGGAAGGAGTCTTTACCCACTAATTTTACTTAGGAGGTAAGTAAGATGGCTGTAGCTCAGGAAAGAAAACCGCCCATGGGCGGTATAGGAAAGAGAGTTGCATACTACCCAGGTTGTTCCCTTGAGGGTGCAGCAAGAGCTTACGATGTCTCTACAAGGATAGTTGCCAAGGAACTCGGTCTTGAGCTGGACTACCTTGAGGACTACAACTGCTGTGGAGCTATGGAAACAAAAAACGTCACTTTCTGGGGAACTATGCTCCTCAATGCCAGAAACATGTCTCTTGCAAGGAAACAGGGACACAACGTCATAGTTGCTCCCTGCAACGGCTGTTCTTTCTCACTCCAGAGGG
>CAYSNS010000132.1:0-4500 GCA_964432395.1 uncultured Aquifex sp.
CCTTATCACTGTAATTATCCAGAAATGCATGATCTTGCTTTTGTAGGAACATCAAAAGGAGGCAAAGAAGGATTTGCAGTTTGGGTAGGAGGAGGACTTTCCTCAACTCCAAGGATAGCAAGATCTCTCGGAATATTTGTAGAACCTGATAAAGTTTTTGAAGTCGCAAAAGCTGTTATTGATATGTGGAGGGAAGAGCCAGAAAACAGAAGATCTTTTGTAAGGGCACGGATGAAGTATTTCATAGACAGAATTGGGGTAGAGAATTTTAAAAAGCGTCTATTGAAGTATCTTTCCTTTGAACCTGAGTTTTTGGAAAAGGAGCCTGAGCCTGTAAGGAGAGATTTTCATGAAGGTGTAAGGGAGCAGAAACAAAAAGGTCTTTACTACATAGGCTTTCCAATTCCTGCAGGAAGGGTTACCGGTGATCAACTTTTAAGGATAGCAGATTTTGCCTATAAGGAATGTCTTAAAATCAGGATATCTCAAAGGCAGAACATTATTATTGCGGACATACCCGATGAAAAGATTGAGGAAGTTGTAGGTCATATGGAAAAGATCGGAATCACTCTTAAAATTAGCAATACAAGAGCACTTTCTGTAGCTTGCACAAGTGATCCTTTCTGCAACTACTCAGTAGGATCAGCCAAGGAGACTCTTATTGAGATAATTGATTATCTTGAAAAGGAAGTTGGAGATCTAGGGGATATACTTATAGGTTCTGATAGATGCCCTCATGCCTGTGCACATCACTGGCTAAATGACATAGGTCTTCAAGCAACACACATAAGACATCCTGACGGAAGTGTTGAAAGTGGTCTGAATATAATTCTCAGGGGAGGTTATGGAAAATACGCTGGAATAGGAAAAATAGTAGTAAGGCGAGCTACTGTTGAAGAGACGAAGAAGTATTTGAAGAATCTCATCTTAGCTTTCAGAAGATCTAAGAAAAAAGCCTTTGTTGAGTTTGTAAGGGAGCTCGGAGACGAAGAACTTCTCAAGATAATGAAGAGTTCTCAGGAGGTGTGTGATGAGATTTGATGAGCTTGAGATCCATGAGCTCGCCATCGAATACGAGGACAGGTCAGCCGAAGAAGTTGTAGCTTGGGCATTGGAAAATTTTCACCCGAAGCTTTATATAGCGTGGAGCGGTCAAGCTGAGGATATGGTCCTCCTTGACATGGCTTGGAGGTTAAATCCTGAAGTAAGAGTATTTACCGTGGATACAGGAAGGCTTCATGAAGAGACGTACAAACTTATGGAGGAGGTTCAAGATAAGTACGGGATAAAGATAGAGGTTTTCTTCCCAGAGAGTAAGGATGTGGAAGATATGGTCAGAAAGTACGGAGTGAATCTATTCTATAGATCGGTTGAATACAGGCACCTTTGTTGCCACGTGAGAAAGGTAAGGCCCCTCGTTAGAGCTCTTAAGGGTATTGATGCATGGATAACCGGCCTGAGAAGGGAGCAGTGGGCCAGCAGGCATAACGTAATGAAGATAGAAGTAGATCATGACCACGGTCAGATAGTAAAGGTAAATCCGATCGCCGACTGGACGGAAAAGGAGGTTTGGAAATACATAAGGGAGAAAGAAGTTCCCTACAACCATCTTTACAGCAAGGGTTTTAGGAGTATAGGATGTGTTCCTTGCACGAGACCGGTTGCTCCCTTTGAAGATCCCAGAGCAGGTAGATGGTGGTGGGAGAAAAATGCTCCAAAGGAGTGTGGTATGCACTGCAGCATTGAAACCGGAGGCTTTGAAAAGATAGCTGATAAAATCATGGAGGGGTTAAAGGATGGCGATTAACATCCCTGTAGAAATTGACAGAGAAAGGTTTGAAAGAGTTCTCCTTAAAAAGGGTTGGAAGAAGAAGAAGTTCAATGGCAAGGAAGCTTTCGTGAAGGAACAGCGAAGCTGGTTATGGGTAGCCCTTTATGAGAAAGGTTTTCTCACCTTTATCTCGTTTCCTTCCGATGAAAGTTCCTATCTTCACTCCAAAGGGGTGAAACTCCTGAAGGAGGAGGTTAGAGAGATAGGGAAAGGTGTTGGCTTTTCGCTCCCTTTAAGATTTGAGGAGGTGGTTGAATTTTGGAGTTCCTGATCGGTTTCTTGGTAGCCTTCTCAATAGGGCTGACCGGCGTTGGTGCAGGAATAGTGACGACGCCTCTTTTGATAATCACCTTTGATCTTGAACCTGCTGTTGCGATCGGAACAGCTCTTGTGTTTTCAGCTGTTATAAAGGTTTACACGGGACTCCTTTATCTTACGAAAGGTCTTTACGATAGAAAGATACTACTACTTTTAACCTTGGGCGGTGCGCCCGGATCTATCTTAGGTTCATACTGTACCAGCTTCGCGTCTGTGAACAGAGATGTGATAATGGTTATTTTGGGTCTCATAGTTCTGCTTTCCTCTTCTATGAACCTCTTCTTTTCCGCAAGGAAGATAAGACTGGTTAAACTTGAAGGAAAGGAGCTTAAAACGATCCTTCCAGCCCTCTCCTTCTTCATAGGTGTTGAAGTAGGATTCAGCTCCGTTGGGGCTGGAGTCCTTGTTGAGCTTCTACTTTTGAGTGTTACGGATCTGAGCGTTCCTACTGTCATAGGAACCAGTCTGATTTTCGGTTCCCTTGTGGCTGTACTGGGTGGGGTTATCCATATAGGTCTTGGAAACGTCCAACTCACTGTTTTGTCAGGTCTTCTTCTCGGAGGAGTAGTTGGATCCTTCTTAGCTGCAAAGGTTATTAGATACCTCCCCCAGCACATACTCAGACACGCCCTCTTTTATATCCTCATGTTCTTCGGAGGGACACTTATTCATAGAGGGATGCAGAGATGAAAGGTAAGGTGTACATAGTCGGTGCAGGTCCCGGAGATCCAAAGCTACTTACCTTGAGAGCTCTTGAAGTCTTGCAGAGCTCGGATGTGGTTCTTTACGATAGACTTGTAAATCCTGAAATTCTGGAGTTTCTTAAGCCGGGGACAAAATCTGTTTATGTTGGAAAGGAGGCTGGAGAGCAGGAGGAGAAACAGGAGTTCATCCTCGGGCTCATGAAAGAACTTTCACTTGAGGGAAAGAAGGTGGCAAGACTGAAAGGAGGGGATCCGTTTGTCTTCGGAAGGGGTGCAGAGGAAGCTCTATATCTTATGGGACTGGGTATTGATGTGGAAATCATCCCAGGCGTTTCTTCATGCATAGCAGTTCCGGAACTTTCAGGTATCCCTCTTACCATGAGAGGTTACTCCTCCTTTGCAGTTGTATCAGGGGAAAAGTGCATGGGAGAAGTAAATTGGTCGGATTATACAAACATAGAAACTCTCGTTATACTCATGGGTGTTAGAAACAGAGAGTGTATAGCATCAGAACTTATAAAGGCTGGCAGGGATCCCGAGGAGCCTGTAGCTTTTATAGAGAAAGGAACCTGGAAAGATGAAAGGTTTATCACCTCAACGTTGCAGGCGGTCGCTGAGGGTTCTGTTGAAATTAATCCGCCTGCTGTGTTCCTTGTTGGAAGAGTTGTTGAGATAGCAAACATCCTGAAGAATTCTAAGGGGGCAAGATGTTGAAACCTCACGGTGGGAAGCTTGTAAATAGGATTATTCCTAAGAGAGAAAAAGATATTATTCTCAGAGAGAGTCACTTCTACCCATCCCTAGAAGTTGATAAAGATACTCTTTTAGACATTGAAAACATAGCAACAGGTGTTTTTAGTCCGTTGAAAGGATTCATGACAGAAGAGGAGCTTTTCTCAATCGCTTATAATATGCAACTTCCAGACGGGGTTGTCTGGACGATTCCTATTCTCCTTCAGCTGAAGGAAAAACCTCATTTCTCTAAAGGCGACCGAGTTCTTTTAAAAGACTCTAAAAGCATATTCAAAGCGGTTCTTGACGTTAAGGAAATTTATAGGCTAAATCTTGAAAAGATAGCAAAGCTTATCTGGGGAACTGAAAACTATGAACATCCGGGAGTAAAACACTTCTACTCAAAAGGTGAGTGGGCTGTAGGGGGTGATATCTGGCTCCTTGATAGGATCGAAAGCCCTTTCAGGGAATGGGTCTTGGACCCTGAAGATACAAGAAAAATCTTTGAATACAGAGGTTGGAGGACAGTAGTTGGTTTCCAGACAAGAAATGCTCCTCATAGAGCTCATGAATACCTCCATAGACTCGGGCTTGAGATAAGTGATGGGCTCTTTATAAATCCTGTCCTTGGTTGGAAAAAGTCAGACGACTTTGACTCTAAGACTATACTTAAAGCCTACGATCTTCTGATAAACAATTACTACCCAAAGAGTAGGATTCTCCTTTCAGGTCTTGCAACCTTTATGAGGTACGCAGGTCCAAAGGAGGCGGTTTTTCATGCAATTATAAGGAAAAACTTTGGTTGTACCCACTTCATAGTTGGTAGAGACCACGCAGGTGTTGGGAATTTTTACGATCCATATGCTGCTCACAAGATATTTGACTCCCTATCCGAGGATATAGGTACAGAGATAA
>CAYSNS010000133.1:0-4491 GCA_964432395.1 uncultured Aquifex sp.
TCGCCTATAAGAGCCATAACAACTACGTCCGCATCGCTGTAGTTAGTTATCATGCCAAGAAGTGTGCTCTTACCTACTCCCGCTCCCGCAAATATGCCTACCTTCTGTCCCTTGCCGAGGGTAAACATAGCGTTTATAGACCTGACGCCGGTATCGAACACCTCCTTTATCCTTTCCCTTTCTAATGGGTTTACCGTTGCAAGTTCTATGGGTTTCTTCTTCTTGGGCACAAAGTTATCACCTGTAAGAGGCTCACCGAAAGGGTTTACAACCTTCCCTAAGACCTGCTCACCCACAGCGGTGGAGACCCTTTCACTTCTTATCAGAACCTTATCACCTGGTCTTATACCCGATAGGACTCCATAAGGCATTACTATGCATCTGTCTTCGTTAAAACCTATAACCTCTCCGTATAACTTCCTGCCAGAGGAAGGAAATATCTCTACCAGGTCTCCGGTGGCACTTCCGGGATTGTAGGCCTCTAAGTAGATTCCACTTACCTTAACTACCTTTCCGTATATCCTAAGACCCTTCAAGGGCACTTTTGAGAACCTCTCTAAATATCTCCTCTATGGCTTCGTCGTTTAGCCTCTCTATAACGAACCTTGGGCTTTCCACCCTTACCTCACCTATGTTGAGCGATTCGTCTCCCACAACTTCAATCTCCAATTCCGAATCCGCCTTAGCTTTCAGCTCTCCTATTAGATTGAAAACGGTGTCTATGTGGACGGGATTTACGAATATCTTTACATTGCCCTTTAGTCTTATGGATTCCTCAAATATGCCCTCAAGGACCCTGGTTATGAGCTCTTCTCTCGGAAGTATGTCCGTCATGAGAAAGTCCTTTAGCACCTTCTTTGATATATCGAGGGTATCTTCCAGGAGCTTTGTTCTGAGGCTATGCACGTCCAGTGTGAGTTTAGAGCATAGCTCGTTAGTGAGTCCTTCTTCAACCTTTGCGTCTTGTAAAGCTTTCCTAAGTTTATCTATCTCTTCTTCTCTACCTCTTAGGTCGCTTTCCATCTGATTTATGCGCGCAAGTAGCTCTTCCTTTTCCTTCCTAAGCAAGGTGAGTTGTTTCTTGACAGCTTCCAGTTCTTTCTCTACTTGAGCTTTTTCCCTAAGTATATTGTTGAGAGTTTCGTTGAAGCTGTTACTTTCTTCCCGCTCCTTTGCTTCAGAGCTATCTATAGGAAACAGAGGCCTGAACTTCTTAGACATAGGCTTCTTCTCCACCCATCTCTATCTTTCCTTCGTCTATGAGCTTCCTTATGATAGCTACTACCTGTTTCTGGGCTTTCTCCACTTCGGACTTCTTCACCGGTCCGAGGGCTTCCATGTCTTCCTGCATTATCTTCGCTGCACGCTTGGACATGTTGGAGAAGAACTTTTCCTTTATGTCGTCAGGTGCTCCTTTAAGGGCTATTATGAGCGTGTTTTTATCCACCGCCTTGAGAACCTCTATTATCGCTCTGTTATCCAGTTTTCTTATGTCCTCGAAGGTAAACATCTTCTCTCTTATCTTTTCCTCAAGGGTCGGGTCTTCTTCTCCTATCTTCCTAAGCAGGTTTTCCGCAGTCTCTTTATCGAGCATGTTCATAAGCTCCGCTGCTATGGCTACACCTTCCTGTTTCTTTATACCTCCCGCTATTCCCAGAGCCTTTATCTCGTCGGTTATAGTCTCTATAAGCTCCCTCAGGAACTGGGGAGATACGTTCTCAAGGGTAGCTATCCTTTTAACCACTTCAAAGCGCAGGTTCTCAGGAAGCCACTGGAGTATGTCAGACGCCTTGCGGGGAGTTAGCTGAGATAGAAGCACGGCGATAGTCTGTGGATGTTCGTTCTTTATAAGCCCTACAAGGACACGGGTATCAATCTTTTCCAGCTGTTCAAGACCCTCCGCAACACCCGCTGAACCGAGAAGGCTCTTTATCCTTTCGTATACTTCCGGAGGCAAGATACCCTGAAGCTGTTCCAACAAGGTTTCGAGATTTGAATACTGGGTAGCAACGTAGTTGTAGTCCTCCAGAAACTCCTGCACAGCGGACTCTATATCCGCGGAGGTTAAGTCTTTAAGCCTCGCTGCGGTCAGAAATATTTTCTGTATCTCTTCTTCTGTAAGCTCTTTTAGTATGTTAGCAGCTACATCCGGAGGTAGGGACATAAGAAGTATCGCAGCCTTTTCCACCTTGGAGAGCTCTTTTCCGGTAGCTTCCGCCATACTCATATATTAAAACCCTAAAAAACCAAAGTCCTCTCCCTTCTTTTGTATTAAACCTCTCTGGACGAGCTTGTTTTCCATGAGGGTAATCCACCTTTCCGGCATGCAAGCTTTCGGACAGAAAATACTACAGTTGCTACAGTGAACACACTCCTGCAGGTTCAAATCCTTTATATGGTGTAGTCTATCTTCGCCCTTTGAGTCCCTCGGGTCTTCCAGGATTTTGTATAGCCTCGTTAGGAGCATCGGACCTCCAAAGGCTTTACCCTCAAGAAGTGGGGGACAGACACAGTTGCATATACCGCACAGTATGCAGTCCCAGGGGTGGGCGGTTGCCTTCAGCCTCTGGGGAGTTATGCTGTCTGTCCTTTCTCCGGGTAAAAGCCAAGCCCGATTAAGCTTTAAAGGCTCGTATATGCTTTCGTGAGAGACCACAAGGTCCTTTATAGGCTCGGTGTTGTCTACAGGTTCTATCAGGACTTCCTGGGACTCTACTCTTGTGTTACAGGCGAGCCTATGCTCTCCGTTAACCTTAACCGCACATGTTCCGCATATAGCGGACCTGCACATGGCCCTGTATGAGAGTGTAGGGTCAAGGTTTTCCTTTATGTAAGAGAGAATCTCAAGAACCGTAGGACTCCCTTCCAAAGGGACTTCAAACTCCTCCAGAGAGTAAGAACCTTGTCTGAAACGTTTTAGTTTAACCTTCATGATTTCCACTCACCTTAAAGACCATTTTCTCGAGCTCTTTATCGGGAGGTAAGAAACGGACCTTCGTTCCGTAGTCTAACCTGTAGAGACTTTCTATAAGAGCTTCCGCACGCTGTGAATCGAGGCTATCCAGATACCTTTTAAACTTTAACTTCAAGAAGTTATGCTTTATACCTACGGATTCAAGGGCTGTCTCCAGGTTTGTCCCTCTGGACAGCATCTCATGAACTATAAAGAGCTTGTTTATGTAGCTTGCAAGGGTAGCAACTATCTGGAAGGGTGATACTCCCTTCCTCAACACTTCCCTGAGAGCAATAAGGCTTCCTTTTATATCTCCTTCTACAACAGCATCCACCAGCTCAAATAGCCCCGCATCCTCCCAGGGCACGCATACCTTTTCGACATCTTCAAGCCTTACTTTTCTACCTCCGGAAAAAGCTAAGAGCTTTTCGCTCTCCTGTTTCAATGCCAGGAGGTTGCTCCCGCACATATCTATCAGTTTTTCCAGGGCTTGGTCTTCTATACCTTGAGCTTCCCTCTCAAACTTCTTCTTTACTATCTCCCTAACTTTCTGTTTTGATAGTCTATCCGCAACTATCACATCTCCCAACGAGGTTATGGTTCTGTAGGGCTCCTTAGACAGCTCCGCCTTGGACAGCTTTCCTTTCACAACCGCATATAGAAACACACCCTTTAGGACCTTCAGAAGATTTATTAGAGAACTGTGTCCCCTTTTACCCAGGCTTTTTACGAAGCTGTTAAACTCGAGCACAACAAGGGCTTTTTCCCCACCTGAAAAGATGCTACCCCCTGCGGAAAACTCAAAAAGCTTTTCTAAGGAAAGTTCGTCTCCCCAAAGCACCGTGTAGCTGTTGGGAAACCTCTCCTTGAGCTTGTCAATGAGGGTTTTTATCAGGTATTCTTCTTCTCCGTAAACTAAGTTGACCTCTTTTGGAGACCCTTTTTCAAGAACATTCTTCAGATAGGGGAGGAGCTTATACTCCATTAATCTTCCGCTTCTATTACTATCTCGTCACAGCTTTCATCCTCTATTACGAGCTGACAGGTGAGTCTTTCTTCTTCATCTACAGCTCCCACTCTCCACAGGGTTTCCTCTTCATCCTCGGTGGGCTCGTTCAAACAATCGAGCCCTTTTAAGACCCTCGCTATACACACACCGCACTGCCCGTCGGTGCATCCGAACTCTATACCTGCCTTTTCTATCTCGTGACTCAGTTCACCAAAACGAACACCCTTCGGTATCTCAAAGACCTTACCGTTTATCTTCACCCTCATAGTCTAAAGGTTGTACCTCTTAGAGCGTAGAGCTTTATGATTTCTGATATACCTCGTGAGCCCGCCATCGGTGCCTATAAAAATCTCTAACTATAATCAAGGAGCTGTAAAGACCTTGGTAGCAAAGGCTTTTACATCACTTTGTGAGGAGCCATATGCTACTATGCTGACAATATAATCTGTATTTGTCATCAAAGCTTTGTCAGAGGATAGTTCCCAGCACCCAGACGGCACGGTTCCATAAGTCACAGAGCTAACACTGT
>CAYSNS010000134.1:0-4482 GCA_964432395.1 uncultured Aquifex sp.
TGTGGACAAAGAGGGTTTTATATATATCGTAGACAGAAAGAAGGACCTCATAATCTGCAAGGGTATGAATATATATCCTCGTGAAGTGGAAGAAGTCCTGATGTCGCATTCCAAGGTTGATATATGTGCGGTGGTAGGCAGAAAGGACCCTAACCACGGAGAGATACCGGTAGCCTTTATAAAACCAACCGAAGAAGGAAGCGACCTTACAGAAAACGAGCTAAGAAGCTATTTGAAAGATAAACTCGCTAACTACAAGATTCCCAGGCAGTTCATATTCGTCCAGGACCTTCCCAAGAACGCCACAGGTAAAGTGCTCAAAAGGGTTCTCAGGGACAAGCTCAACAAGGGAGAATTTGATAAGGTTTAAGCGGTCTCAGGAAATATTCTTACGTAATTTTTCCCTTCCTTCCTGTATATAGCTTCAACTCCTAAGCCTTCCTTCCTAAGTTCCTCATACAGGCTTCTTGCCTTTTCCTCCCCTCTGACAGCTAAAACTACACCGCACCTGGGGTCTATTTCGTTGGGCACGGGAATTAGCACCGAACCGAACTTACCTTTGAGTAGCTTTTCCGCTCTCGTGCCTTCAGATATAGCCACGAAGGTTATGAAGTGGTCGGGCTTTCTAACGAAGGGGTTCAGACTCAGCAAAATTAGCCTCAGGTGCAGTTTAACTCCCAAGGCATGGAATCTTATCCAGTATCCAAGCGAGGGCTCTTTACCTTCAGAGCTCTTCCTTATGTAGGCAACTGTTTTTCCCTCTTCTTTTTCCACAAGTAGAAGCTCGTTCTTTGTCTGCTTGCTCCAGTTCCACACGTCCCTTTCAAAGCCCGGGTCTGTCGCAACCACTTTCAGAACCTCTCCTTCCTTCATCTTCTTCACCGTTTCGGAGGTCATAACTATGGGCACAGGACAGACCAAACCTTCCAGATTGAGCTCTCTGTCAAACTTTATAGCGTGGGTGGTCTCCGTCCGCATATTACTTAACCTATATTAATAGCCCTGCCCGCGGAAGAGTTATCCTCAAAACCCGCTATGTAAAGACTTACCATTCTACCCGCTCTTTCAAGGCTCCGAACAGTGACCTCATCGTTTAACTGGAAAGGGCTTTCCATCTCAAAAATTATAACCGCATCGCCCTCATCAAGCCTGACCGGAACCGACATAAGTCCTTTGTCCTTATCTTTCATCACCTTAAAGCTTTCTATATTTTCCTTAGGTATTACATGTATCTTCTTCACTTTGAACTTTTCCTTGACCCTTTGCAAGAAGCTGAATACATCACCGCTACTCGTCGCAGTTTCGGTGAGAAACTTTAAAGCTTCCAGCTCTCTGCGGTCTCTTTCCCAACGGGCAAAGTCCTGCAGGAGTTTCCTGTAGGAGTTCCTTAGCTTCTTTATGGAGTCTCTTTCCTTTTTGATGGTATTTATAAGCTCAGGAACCATAGCGGACAGCGAGGCGGACAACATGAGTATGGAGCTGGAAAACATCCAAAGGGTGTTCCCGTAAAAGGTGTATAGGGAAAGTAGCACGCCCGTAGCGGAATATAGGATTCCCCAAGTCATGCTCCTGCTTGCATGCATGACGGAAACAGGTATGATGGAGTATAGAGCTTGATAGGTCCCGGAAAGTAGAACCATGGCAGGGATAAAAACCAGGTCCATAACCCTGTTAACGAAACCCAGCTTTTCAAAGCGCAGGTATACAAGCAGAGAAAAAGAAAAGTATATGGCCATGGTAAATACAAGAGTGCTCTTTTGAGATACCTCCATATTGAAGGAGAGGAGAAAAAAGTAAAGGGTTACTAAAAACCTTACTCCTAAAAAGACCTCCCTGGCCTCCTTTCTCATCTGCTAATTATCATATAATAAAAACAATCTATACCTGGAAGGAGCTGTTATGAGTCTTAAGATATATAACACCCTGAACGGTAAGGTTGAAGAGTTTGTTCCCCTAAATCCGCCGTCGGTCCTTATATACACTTGCGGGGTTACCGTCTACGATGACTCCCACGTAGGACACGGCAGGAGCCTGATAGTTTTCGATACCTTCAGGAGATTTTTGGAACATCTGGGCTACGACGTTCGCTTTGTGCGAAACTTTACCGACGTTGACGACAAGATAATAAACAGGGCAAAACAGGAGTGCACTGACTTCATGACCGTAGCTAACAGATATATTGCCAGTTATTACAGAGACATGGAAGCTATAAGGGTGAAGCCTGCGGACGTTGAACCGAGGGTAACAGAGCACATAAGGGAGATAATAGAAGTTATAGAGAGGTTAATTGAGAAAGGCTTTGCCTACGAATCGGGAGGTGATGTATACTTCTCCGTTCGTTCTTTCAAAGACTACGGAAAGCTCTCAAAAAGAAGCCCCGAGGAGATGGAAGCGGGAGCCAGGGTTGAGCCTTCAGAAAAGAAGAAGGACCCGCTGGACTTCGCTCTCTGGAAGTCTGCAAAGGCAGGAGAACCCGCCTGGGATTCCCCCTGGGGCAAAGGCAGACCTGGATGGCATACAGAATGCGTTGCTATGGCCTTTAAACACTTAGGGGAGACCATAGATATCCATGGCGGGGGACTTGACTTGGTGTTCCCGCACCACGAGAACGAAATAGCCCAAGCGGAAGCCATAACGGGACGTCCTTTTGCCAGATACTGGATGCATAACGGCCTGGTTACGGTGGGCGGGCAGAAGATGTCCAAATCCCTCGGAAATTACGTTACGCTGAGGGAAATATACACCAAGTATCACCCAGATATACTGCGCCTTCTGGTGCTGTTTACCCACTACCGTAGTCCCCTTGACTTTTCCTGGGAGAAGATGGAAGAAACCCACAGAGCCTATCAGCGCCTGAAAGGAGCCATAGAAGACTACGAGGTTCTGAAGAACCTGCGGGTAACCTCAAGCTCAGGAGGGTCGCATTACCTCTACGATAAGGTAAAAGAGCTGGAAGAAGCGATACTGGAGGCTCTTAGCGATGACTTCAACACTCCAGAAGCCCTTTCCCATGTGTTTGCCCTTGTGGGTGAACTGGGCAGGCTCAAGAACAAGACATACTCCGCAGGAGAAATAAGCGAGGGAGAGCTATCCGCTTACGAGTTTGCTTCCAAAAGGTTACTTGACATACTCAAAAAGTTCTTCGGACTGATGGAAGACCTCTATCCAGAGTGTGAGGTAAAGCGTTCGGTCCAGAGGGAACTTGAAGCGGGTCAGGTTTTTGACTCCAAGCTTATTGAGCTCCTGATTGAGGTAAGGACGATAGCCCGTAAGGAAAAGCAGTTCAAGATAGCTGACCTTATAAGAGACAGGCTCAAAGAGTTGAATATAGAACTTGAAGATACTCCTGCTGGGACCAGGTGGAAGAGAAGATGAACGCGCCCATACTCCTTGATGGTAAAGCACTGTCCCGAAAGCTCAGAGAGGGTATAAAGGAAGAAGTAGAAAGGTATAGTCAGCTCGGCTACAGGAAGCCCGGGCTTGCGGTTGTCTTGGTAGGTAATGACCCCGCCAGCGAGGTTTATGTGAGAAATAAGATAAAAGCCTGTCAGAAGGTAGGTATAAACTCTTTCTTCTATAAGCTTGCTGAAGATACTCTTACGGAAGAACTGCTTGACCTCATAGCGGAGCTTAATCTCAGGGAAGATATTGACGGCATACTGGTTCAGCTCCCGCTACCGCCTCAGATAGACCAGAGGGAGGTGATTCTCGCCATATCTCCCGATAAGGACGTGGACGGGTTTCATCCCCATAATATGGGTCTCTTGGTAGCTCAACAGGAGGATGGATTTATACCCTGCACACCTCTGGGTATAGACCTTCTGCTTAAACATTACAACATAGGAACTAAGGGACGTGACATAGTCATAGTCGGTGCGGGATTCATAGTGGGAAGGCCGTTGAGCCTTCTTATGCTGTGGAGGGAGGCAACGGTAACAGTATGTCATATCCACACAAAGGACATCAAGAAACACACCTCTCAGGCGGACATACTCATATCCGCTACAGGGGTTCCCGGGCTTATAAAGGAGGATATGGTAAGGGAAGGAGCTGTAGTGATAGATGTGGGGATTTCAAAAGTTGAAGGTAAGATAGTGGGCGACGTTGACTTTGAAGGAGTTAGGAACAAGGTTAGTGCTATCACTCCCGTTCCCGGGGGTGTGGGTCCAATGACAGTTACCGGTTTGTTACTCAATACACTTAAAGCTTACAAGAGACGTATAAAATCTCATTCTACTTCTACTATAAAGCCGTAAATGTTCATGTCTTTGAGCTTTTCCAGCTCTCTTTGAGCTTCTTCCCTCGTAGGGAACTTACCGTAAACTACCTTGTATATGCCCGAGACCTCCACGACGGACAAATTACCGAGCCCCCTTCTCCTAAGCTTCTCTATAAGCGTCTTTGCTCCTTTCTCGGTGGAGAAGGCTGCTATCTGCACAGCGTACTTACCCCTTTCCGAGGGTTCGGGCTTCTGTTGGGGCT
>CAYSNS010000135.1:0-4481 GCA_964432395.1 uncultured Aquifex sp.
AAGCTCCCTTTCATCACCATTTGGAAGAGAAAGGCCTGGACGAACCGAAGATAGTTGTCAGGATGTGGATAGTTTCAGCTCTCCTTGCTATAGTTGCGGTATCGATGCTAAAGCTCAGGTGAACCTCTTGAGCAAGCTCCAAACGCTATCTACTACTATATGGATAATGTCAGCCGTTACGATACCCAGGACAACAAATAGTGCTTCTTCGCTCCTGAAGAGCTTATTCATAACTCCGAAGGGGTCAAAACCTGCTACATATATGGCTAAGCTCCTGTCTAAAATGGATACAATCCCCAGGAGAACAAAGTATAGAAACAGAACGATGAAAGTTATATACAGAAGTCTTAATATGCTCCCTACCACAGGAATATGAGACAACCCTCTGTGTCTTGAAAAACTTTGGTAGGGTAACCACAAACACCGCAACAGGCCCCAACGGTTTGAGGGTCTTGAATTTTTAAGGTCTAAATCCGGTGACAAGAGAAAGGTCCCTACAATGTATCCTGCCCCGAAAGGTATATAAAACTCCTTTGGAAGGAAGTATAAAAATACCGGCAATGCAACGAGGTTTACAGCATCGTGGGTTCTACCCAAAGCCATTCTCAGCCTCTATATCTATCAGATAAAGCTCTTGTCCTTCTACAGAATATACTACCCTTACCTTAGCACCTTTTCTTACATGGCCAAGGAGCCTTGTATCCCTGCATACAAGTGTATGTTTCCCGAAATTTACCTTCCCACCGTAAGGTCTTACACTGACATACTCAACTTTGAGTTCCTCGGACAGAAAGGTAGGATAAGGATTTCCCTCACCAAAGGGTTCCAGTCTCATGAGTTGATTTCTTAAGTTCTCGTTAAAGCTACGTAGAGGAAAGGCTGTATCTATATACAGAGGAGGAGGCTCTTTGGGAACATGGCTAAAAACTTCATCCGCCTCCGCACTGAACCTTTCCAGGAGAGAGGTCCTTATAGTTAGACCCGCCGCCTGCGTGTGTCCTCCCCACCTTAAGAACATATGGGATAGTCTGTTAAGCCCTGAATACACGTCCACGCCCTCAACAGACCTAACGGAGCCTACGGAGTTATTCTTCCCCGCACAAAATACCGCAACGGGTTTTCCCAGCTCCGACGAGAGCCTGCCCGCCACTATACCCAGCACACCCACGCTCCAAGAGGGGCTCCAGAGAGATATAAAGTTCCTGTTTGCCTTCTTAAGGGCAATGTTGTATGCCTCTCTGTAGACCTTTTCACTTATAGACCTGCGTTTCAGGTTTACTTGGTTTATCTTCTGAGCCAAGAGTCTTGCCCTCTTTGGGTCTTTCTCTAAAAGTAGCTTCAGGGATAGTGTAGGGTCTCCTATCCTTCCGGGAGCGTTTATCCTCGGAGCAAGGTAGAAGGCTATATCCTTAGCTCTTATCCTGTCTCCTATACGTAAAAGCTCCATAAGAGCCTTCAGTCCTGGTCTATGTATCTCACCCTTGTAGATACCTTCAAGGACCTTTATGCCTTTGCTCACCAGGACCCTATTGGTTACGTTCATAGGCATAACATCACCTACAGTGCCCAAGGCTACCAAATCTAAGAGAAGCCTCATGTCCGTTTCAACGCCCAACCTCTTTGTTAAGAGGAGGGATACGTAAAAGCACATAGCGGATGAGGAAAGCTCCTTAATATCCTTGTGAACACCTCTTTCTATCTTTGGATTGATGAGAGTAGCTTTTCTGGGATATTGCGAAGGGACGTTGTGATGGTCTATCACGACTACATCTATCTTTGAGCTTTCGATCTCCTCAACTGCGGAAGAGCCGTTGTCTACCGTTATGAGCAGGTCGCCGTATTTGGAAAAGAGGTCCATGAGCTCTTTGTTAAGTCCGTATCCGGTGTTCCTGCTGGGTAAAACGGGAACGACCTTTGCCCCTGCCAATTTGAGGATTCTGTAGAGTATGGCGGTTCCGGTTATGCCGTCCGCATCGTAGTCTCCAAATATTATTATTCTCTTCCCGCCTTTTACTGCCTTGACTATCTTTTCTACTCCTTCTTCTACGTTAGGTAGGTTTGTATATGAGGGCAGGTTTTTCAGCTTTAGCTCTAAGAACTTCTCGTGCTCTTTCTCAAAGCCTCTGTTCGCTATAAGCTGAGCCAGTAGCTCACCATATGCGTTTATAAGCTCTTTAGAAGGGCTTATGTAGTCGCTTAAGACCTCCCACCTTCTGCCCGATATCCCCTTCATCGCCTATCCATTATAAGCTTACCCCGAAGGAAGTTTATTCCCCTCAGAGAGTAGTCTAAGGCGGAGAGTATTATCAGAATCAACGATAAGGTTTCAAGAATCTTGAAGAAGGTTATCAGTTGCTCCGTATACATGATGTTACACAGATAGCCTACAACTATCGTGGTAAACAGAATGAAGGTTGTAAACTTACCTAAAAAGGAGGGCTCCGGGACAAAGTTAAGTCTTCTCAGCAGAAGGGTTCCTACTGTTAGAAAGATGTCCCTGCCAACCTGTAGTTGGAGAAGCAAAAGGTTTGCCCTTATATCCGTCTGAGTGGTTATAGAAAGAAGTCCGAAAAACAGAAGGCTCTTGTCCGCCACAGGGTCAAGGAACTTTCCTAAGGTGGTTACCGCTCTGAAATATCTTGCCAATATTCCATCAAGGGCGTCGCTCAGGGCAAGGACAGAGAAGAGTATTAACGCCTTCTCGCTGTGGCCATCGTAGGTAAGAACGAATACGCAGGGTGAAAGGACGAGTCTTAGGATTGAAATCCCGTTGGGGAGAAACTTCATCTTGCTTTCACTATCTTGAGCACTTCAGACAAAACCTCTTCCACGGACTTGCCCGTAGTGTCTATGATTATCGCATCTTCCGCAGGTTTAAAGGGATAATCTTTTCTATGAGTGTCCCTCCTGTCTCTGTCTTCTATATCCCGTAATACCTGCTCGTAGCTTACATCCTTGCCAGCTCTTATAAGCTGTTGGTAGCGCCTTCGTGCCCTTTCTTGGGCTGAGGCTGTTATGAAGAGCTTTATGTCCGCATCGGGTATTATGTTTGTGCCCGCATCTCGTCCTTCTACGACTACCTGGGAGTTTCCTATAACTTGTCTGAAATACAGGTTTATATACTCCCTAAACTTTCCTACAGCGCCTACGATAGAAGCCAGCCTGCCTATTTGCTCATCTACGAGAAAGTGTCCCACTTCCTTTCCATCTACAAGCACTATGGTCCTTCCCACGTCCGGTTTTATTTCCAGGTGTTTTGTCAAAGGCTTTAGCTCTTCCCACTCTATACTTTCCTCGGGTGTTTTCCCTTTAGAACGTAGAATGTAACCCATGGCTCTATAGGCAAGTCCTGTTTCCAGATATGGAACCTGTAGCTCTAAGGACAGCCTGCGCGCTATCGTGCTCTTTCCGCTCCCTGCAGGGCCGTCTATGGCTATCTTCATGAGGGAAATTTTAAAACTCGCTTCCTGAAGATATACCGCTCAGCTTAAGCTCAAGGTCCGAAGGCTTGGATGCGTAAACTATAGCTGTCTGGAAGTCTATTAGACCTTTCTTGTAGAGCTCTTCAAGGTGCTGGTCAAAGGTCTGTGTGCCGTAAGCGGATTTACCTTTGGCTATGAGGTCTGGAATCTCATCGAGTCTCTGAGGGTCCAAAAGGACCTCTCTAACAGCTCCTGTGTTCAGCATTATCTCAACTGCGGGTATGGAGCCTTTTTTATCTACCCTCGGGAGCAGTCTTTGGGAGAACACCGCAACGAGTGTTCCCGCAAGCATCTGTCTTATCTGTTCCCTAACCTCAAGTTTGAACATGCCTATGAACCTGTTTATGGTTTCTTTGGCATCTAAGGTATGGAGTGTTGAAAGAACCAGATGCCCTGTTTCCGCAGCTTGCAGAGCTATCTCCGCAGTTTCCGTGTCTCTTATCTCACCAACCAGTATGACGTCGGGGTCTTCTCTCAGCGCTGCCCTCAAGCCCCTGGCAAAGCTCTTGGTGTCTATTCCCACTTCCCTCTGGATTATGAAACAGTTTTTATCCTTGAACAGATATTCTATGGGGTCCTCTATGGTGACCACTATCCTCCTAAAGGACTTGTTAATCTCCTCTATTAAGGATGCGAGGGTGGTGGACTTACCCGAGCCTGTAGGTCCCGTTACCAGTATAAGACCCTTCGTATGTTTCATAATGGTCTTTCTCATTACCTCGGGGAGGTTGAGACTCTCGAAGGGAGGAATCTGGAAAGGAATAACTCTGAAGGCCATACCTGATGTGCCACGCTGTTTGTAGACGTTGACCCTGAACCTTGAAACCCGTGGCAAGGAATAGGATATATCTATCTCTCCCATCTCCTCAAATTCCTTCCTCTTCTTCTCGCTCTTGCCTATGACCTCCTCAAGGAAGAGTTCAAAGTGCTCGGAAGTTATAGGTGGGAACTCGTCGTCAACGTAGAGCTTTTTGTGAATCCTGTATACGGGCTTTGCTC
>CAYSNS010000136.1:0-4465 GCA_964432395.1 uncultured Aquifex sp.
ATCCTTATTCTCATGGGAAGGACTATTTTAACAGGAGGAAGAGTATAAAGGAAGTCATCAATCCCGCCACGAGGTCATCAAGCATCACACCCCAAGCGCCGTGAAATCTCTCAAATAGATTTATGGGGAAGGGCTTGAATATGTCTAAGACTCTAAAGAGCAGAAAGGCGAGCAGGTAGGTCTTTAAGCTCGGCTCAATAAATATAAAACAGGCAACGTAGCCCACTATCTCGTCTATGACCACCTCTTCGGGGTCTTGCTCTCCCGTTAGTCTTATAACTCCGTTGGAGGCAATCAAACCCACTATGAAGAGGAAAACAACCGTGGTCACCGTAGTCCACGGGTTGAAAGATACTAAGTAAACTATGGGTATTCCCCACAGGGTTCCCAGCGTCCCCGGAGCGGGTAGCCTACCCACGAAAAAACCCGTAGCTATGAGTTCTTGAATCATAAGAACTTATAATAAACCAAGTATGACAGACCTAACCTTCTTCACTAACGAGACAGGTAGAACCCTTGCGGATAGATTCAGGGCAATACTTAAGGGAGGAACGAAGTACCTTGACATACTCGTGGGATTCTTCCGAATATCAGGTTTCTACATGCTCTACGATGCCCTTGAGGAAACAGACAAGATAAGAGTCATAGTAGGTATAAATACAGACAAGCCTACTTATAACCTGTGGTTAAAAGCTCAACGGGAGCTTAGTCTATCCTCCAATGATGTACTTAAAAATACCTCTGAAGCCTTCATTAAAGAGCTTGAAGAAGTTGAGGAAAGTTTTTCTGTTGAAAAAGGGGCATTGAAGTTTATAGAGTTTGTAAAGTCAGGAAAGCTTGAACTACGGGTTTATCCAAAGCACCCAATTCACGCAAAGGTTTATATAATCAGAAAAGACCCCGAGAAATCCGAGGACTTCGGAAAGGTCATAACAGGTTCTTCTAACTTTACCTATTCTGGTCTCGTTGACAACCTTGAGTTCAATGTAGAGCTTAAAAACAGGGCGGATGTTGAATACGCTCTTGAGAAGTTTGAAGAGCTGTGGAAAGAATCAATTCCTTTAAATGAGGACTTTGTTGAGGAAATAAAAGCAAAAACATGGCTTAACGATAGTCTTACTCCTTATGAGCTATACCTGAAATTTCTCTATGAATACCTCAAGGACAAGGTGGATTTGGACAAAAAGGAATTATCCGATGGAGATTATCCGCCCGGATTTATCCCCCTTGAGTATCAGAAGGAAGCGGTTATAGACGCTAAGAACAAGATTGAGCAGTTCGGAGGGGTGCTTCTTGCAGATGTTGTTGGTTTGGGGAAAACATACGTGTCCGCAATGCTTGCAAGAGAACTTGGAGGAAGTAACCTTGTTATAGCCCCGCCTCACCTTGTTGAGTATTGGCAGAAAGTGCTTGTGAGGTTTGGTGTTTCCGCAACGGTTATATCTCTTGGAAAGCTTGATTCTATATCCGAAGATGAACACTCTTTCTATAAGAACCTATTTATTGATGAGGCTCATAGGTTCAGGAATGAAGACACAAAAACATATGAAAAGCTTCACCTTTTGGCTCAGGGAAAGAGGGTGATTCTGATTTCAGCCACACCCTACAACAACAGACCAAGGGACGTGGCAAGCCTTATATACCTCTTTCAGAAAAAGAAAAACAGCACCATCCCCATGGTAAGAGACTTGGAGACTTTTTTTAACACTCTTGAAAACAGACTTAAGAATATAGATAGAGTTAATGAGAAGGAAAAGTATTTAAAGGAAGTCAGAGAAGTGTCAAAACTTATGAGAGAAAGGGTTCTTCGCCATGTCATGGTAAGGAGAACAAGGCGGGAGGTTATGGAATACTTCAAGGAAGACCTTGAAAGAAGGGGCGTAAAGTTTCCCAAAGTGAAAGACCCTCAAAAGATTTACTACCTTTTTGATGAAGACCTTGATAAGCTGTTTGAGGAGACCCTTGAGTTCATAAAGGACTTTGGCTATGTTAGATACTACCCTTTAGCTTTCCTCAAAGAACCTCTTGAACCCAATGACCCGCTTGTAACGAGTCTTACAAACCTAAGAGGCATTATGAGGACTAGACTTCTTAAAAGACTTGAGAGCAGTCCCTATGCCTTCAAAAAATCCCTGGAGAACTTTATAAACTCTTACGAAAACTTCATAAAGATGGTAGATAGAGGAACAGTTTACATATCCAAACAGGTGAATGTCTATGACTACATAGAAAGCGACAGGGAGGAAGAACTTTTGGAGCTGATAGAGAGTGGTAAAAAGGAGGTTCACGTTTATAAAAGTGAAGATTTCAAACCTGAGTTTAGAAGTGCTCTTGAAAAAGACCTTGAATATCTGAGAGAGATATACTCTAAGTGGGAAAAGTTGGACTATGACCCTAAGCTTGTAAGGCTCAGGGAACTGCTGGGAGAATTGAGAGGCAAGAAGGTTATCCTGTTTACTGAATTTATTGATACAGCACAATATTTGAGGGACAGTCTGAAAGAGCTTGTAGGAGACAGACTGTTTTTATATTCCAGCAGGAGTTCAGATAAAGACAGGGAGAAAATAGAAAGGAACTTTAATCCTAACCATCCCAATAAAGAAGACACCATTGACCTGCTTATTACAACCGACGCCCTTGCGGAAGGTATAAACCTGCATGAGAGTAATATAGTTATAAACTACGATATTCCATGGAATCCTACAAAGGTTCTGCAGAGGATAGGCAGGGTAAATAGAGTAGGAACGAGGCACGATGAGATACATATTTTCAACTTCTTTCCCGCTTCCCAAATAGAGGAGAACATAGGTCTGGAAATCTCTGCCTTAGCGAAATTACAGGCTTTCCATCATGCACTGGGAGAAGATGCAAAGTATTTAGACCCAGAAGTAGAGGAGGTTGACACCCACAGGCTTTTTGAGACGGTCAACTCAGCAAGATTTATTGAGGAAGAAGAGCAAGAAGAACAAGAAACGGAGCTAAAGTATCTAAAACTTCTCAGGGGAATAAGAGATAATGAACCTGAGCTTTACAGGAAAATAAAATCTCTTCCTAAGAAGGCAAAAACCGCCAGGAGTGGTGATACTAACTCCCTGATAACTCTATTTAGAAAGGGCAAACTAAGGAAAGTCTTTATATCCACCGGAGGAGAAACAGAAGAAATAGACTTTTATGAAGCGGTCAAGCTAATTGAGTGCAGTCCCGAGGAGAAGCGTCTGGACATAGATGAAGAATTTTATAAACTCCTCAGTAGAAACAAAGAAGCCTTTGCAAAGACTCTTATGGAAGATAAGATAAGGCTAAGAAGAAACACGAGAAGTCAAACATATAAGTTCATTACCTATCTAAAAGCCCTTATAAACCATCCTAACCTGAATGAAGAAGATAAAAACTTCTTGAGGACAGTATTGAACAGGGCTGAGGAAGGAACTTTCCCTGAGAAGAGCCTTTTGAAAAAACTAAATCGGCAGTTAAGCACAACAGGAGATGACATAGAGGAAAAGATAGATACAATTCGCAAGGGCATACCAGCAATGTATTTAAAAGATGACTCTAAAAACTCTACAGAAGAAGAGGCACAGGTAATACTTTCTGTATACCTTAAGCCTTACTGAAAGGGTTTATCAACTCAACCTGCTGATTCTTAAAACTAATCCTTTTGTAGGTAATATCCTCGGTAAGTATATAGGGTATCCCGTTGTTTATTGCTACTGCTATGACTATAGCGTCCCAGAACTGGAGGTTGTAATGTTCCCTAAGCTCAATGGCTGTCCTGACATCCTCGCAGTCTTCATAAATTACGTTGGCTATTTCCTTCAGCCTTTCTATCTCATGCTCAATATACTCCCTCGTATAACCGTATTTTTCTATTCCGACTCTTACGAACTCCTTGCAAACCTGAGAGCATATAAATACCTGCCACTCTTCCTCAGCGAGTTTCTTAAATACCTCTATAAGAATTTCCCTTTTAGCTGTATCCTCATCAATGCCCAGAAGATATGCCCATATGCTGGTGTCCACAAGAACTCTGTTCACAGAACCGATTTTAAAGCTTAAGCTATTTTAAGTCAAGCTTTATAGAAGTTATTGAATATCCATGCATTTATTTATATACAGCTTAGGTTATTTGACTTATAATACAAAAATAGCTATACTTAATATTGTTATGTCAGGTATGCTACACACACTTCCTCCCATAAAGAGAAGGAAGGGCTACACCTTCATACTCGGCAGGGTGAGACACAGGAGGGAAGACCCCTTTTCCTACGAGGTGAGGGTGGTAAGACCGGGACATTACAAGGTGATTATCGGTGAAAAAGGGGTTTACATCCTTGATGATGTTAATGCTGAGGAGCTTATCAGGGAAAGCTGGGAGAGGTATATCAGGGAAAAGCACGGAAAGAGAAAGCCAAGGTCTGAAAAGGAGGTGGTTGAGCATCCTGTAGAGATAGCGGAAGATGAGATA
>CAYSNS010000137.1:0-4453 GCA_964432395.1 uncultured Aquifex sp.
AAGGACTTAAAAGCTTAGGGTTGAAGGTTATCCCTGATAGTGAGGGATTGCGACGAGGTGCCCGCCTAAAGAGAGTTTCAGTCCAGGTTGAAGGTTATCCCTGATAGTGAGGGATTGCGACAGAGCACAAGAATGCGATGGTCGTTTACGACCTTGATGAGCTTTTGAACCTTTTAAAGGGGAAAGCTATGATGCTTAAACCAAGCTGTGGCTTTTACATTAGAGAAGCGTTATATACGCAAATCTTTCCAAGAGGACACTTGTCACACAGAGGCTTGGGTTTGCACTGCCTCTTTGCATGCTCGTCCAGGAGGGCGTGAAATTCTTTGTAAACCTCAAGATCTCTGGGAAGGAGGCTCTCAAACCAAGACTTTAGCTCATCGTAACTCCCTTCAATGTTCCAAAGTCTCTTTGCTACCCTCTTGGTGTATGCATCTATCACAAAGCTAAGCCTGTTTCCTGCATACAGGAGTATCACATCAGCGGTCTCTTTGCCTACGCCTTTTATCTTCAGTAGCTCTTCTCTTGTTATGCTTTCAACCTTTTCTACGGGGGTGAGAGCCTTGGCAACCACCTTGAGCCTTTGGGCTTTCTGTCTGAAGTATCCGCTGGGTCTTATAAGCTCCTGGAGTCTTTCCAGAGGCATGTCAAGAATAGCCCTGAAAGAGAGTGCCCTCTCCCGCTTCAGGTTCTCCAGAGCCTTTTCAACGTTGCGCCATGCGGTGTTTTGTGTCAGAACTGCTCCTATCACGACCTCTTCTCTGGGGTCTGTCCCTTCTCTGAGGTGGTAGTTCCTATCAATGGGCCACCAGTTCTGAGGTCCGTAGGTTTTCAAGAGTGTTTTATAAACCCCGAAGGGGTTACTTTTTGAACTTCTCAAGCCTGCTTACCTGAACATCAGAGATGAAAACAACGCCCGAGTGCTTGTTCAGAAAGGGTCTCAAGCCCTCAAGGACAACGCTCACCTTATCCTCGTCCATTACGCTTATCACCATAACGAGCACCTCTTCCTCGTTGAAGAGTAGATGCCCTTCGTGGAATCCGTGGCTTCCCTTTCCCGAGAGGTTGTGAACTATCGTGTATCCGGGAACGCCTGCACGCTCCAAGAGGTCCGTTACGAATTCAAGATGCTCACCCTCAACAACTATCTCCATCTTCTTCATGGTGTAAAGGTTCAGGTTCTTCATACCGATACCTCCTCTTTCACCGATATAGGTTGCCACTCTCCTTGAGAGTATCTGTATAGCCTTTTTTCTTGTGGGTCAACGATTATCAGGTTTATCCACTCGTTCCTCACAAGCTCCCTTATCTTTCCTATGCCCTTTATGACCTTTTCCACCCTGCTCAGAGGTGCTTCAACCACCGTTATAAGCCTCACAGGTCTGTGGTGAGGAGCTTTGCCCTTAAGAACGGTCTGTGCGGGGAGTCCCGTTCTCAGGTCGCTCAGGTTACCGCTCATTACACCTATCCTTCCCACCACGTTGTGGTAAACCTTACTCCCGCTCCCGTAATGCTCGTTATCAACGGTAGAAAAGTAATGCTCCATATTTATCCACTCACCCACAACGAGGGGTCCCGAGAGTATTATCTCAAGCAGATAACCCTTCGGGTCTATTCTCCAGTCGTAAGAATGAAGGAAAGCCTTTCCCTCAAGGTTTAGACTCTGTGTTAGCTCCCTGCCACCTATTATGAAGGCGTAGTTGCCCGAAAGTCCCCACTCGGGACGAACTTGAGTCCAGTCAAGGGAGTTCTTCTTGACCTCTTTGAAGGCTCTTTCCTCGTCGGCGCAGTTGTTTCCCAGCTCCTTACATCTCTCTAAGGCTGTCCTCTTGCCTGCCTCCTTCAGGTCTTCTTGTGCCTTCTTGACAAAGGGCAGATGGGTTGCGGGCACTTGGTCAAGGTCAAAGAACTCCACCTCGTCGGTGGTTGTGTTGTGTTCGCAGGCAAGGAACACCGTATCCTCGGGTATATCTATCCCCCTCTCCCTGAGCTTTTCCCGAACCTCTCTTTTGTTAGCCATCAGGGTGAACACCTTGGCATTTACAGCTCCATGGTCTCCCCCGCAGGCTCCGCAGTCAAGGGCGGACTCGTAAGGGTTGTTCTCAGACCTGCTCCCGTGTCCTATCACGAGAACCAGCTTGCCGAAGTTATCTGTAAGCCCTATGGACTTTAAAGCCCTCTCAACAAAGAAGACCTGCTCCTCAAGGGTAAAGCCTATCTTCGCAAGCTTCTCTATCTGTATCCGTGTGTAGCCCTTCTCTATCCTGTATTCCTCTCTGAGGAGCCTTATAAGCTCGTTAAGCTCTTCCTCGGAAATATTCAGCTCTTCTTTTACCTTTTCCTTGTTTCCTTCCTCTTCCAGACAGAGTTTTCTCAGTTCTTTCAACACCCTGTCGGAGATGTTTGACTTCTTAAGCTCTTCCTTTAAAGCCCTCAGTATTATCTCCCTCTGGAGTATCTCTATCACCTCAAGGACGTATTCCTTTGAAGGCTTGTCTATCATGAGCTTTGAGGGGGGTTTGTGCTCCGAGAGTCTCTCACGGACGCTGTTGTATCTGAGGGGGAAGAAGGTCTTACCTATCATGTCAAAGCCAAAGAGCAAACCTATGGCTTCAACGGTTATGTAGGGTGTAAGGACGTTGTATTTGAGGTCGTGAACTATCTCCTTTACAACCTCGTAGAAGTTCTCTCTCTCCTCTTTCAGCTCTTTGTGGAGTTCTAATACTACGTTCTTGGGTCTTATGAGGACGGGGCACAGGTGGGTCTCGTGTCCTTTCCCAAGCTCTATGAAGCTGACAGGAACTCCGAAGAATCCTGCAATTCCGTAGGTCTCGTAATCTCCGACCTCTTCAAGGTTTCTCCTGAATCTCTCCGAACGCACGTCTATGCAGAAGAGTGCCTGAGCGAAGGGTCTTTCCTTTTCTCCGTTTCCAAACCTTAATCCCGCAAGGAGTTTCTTTATGAGTGTGTCCTCGTGAGCTTTGAGCCATATATAGCCCTCTTGCTCCTCAAACTCTTTTATGAGGTTGTATATTTCTACAAGCTCTTCCCCGCTTAGATTTTTCAGCTCCTCCTCTTCAAAGCCTGCGGACTTCCAAAGCTCGGTCAGGAAGGAAGCCCTGTTGAGAGCCTCAACCCTCTCTTTCTCTTCAAAGTATCTCTTAGCCAGCTTGTCCACTCGGGAGGTGAACAGAGCCTCCTCACCCTCGATGCTCATGTGGGGAACGCACGTTCCCAAGAAGTAGTCCTCTCTTATTAGAACCTCCTCGGGTCTTTTCTCAATAAACTCCCTCACAGCGGGAAGCTCCGCTCTAAAAGGCAGTCTCTTTTCCTCGCTCTTTAGAAGAGAGTATGCAAGCAGTAGCCTTATTGCTAAGTAGTCCACCGTGTCCGCAGGGTGTTTTACCTGCCAGTAGTAGTCCTTGGTGTTGGAGCGCCACCTGATAAAGCCAGTCCATCCGTGGAGTTTTGAAAGCTCCGTGATAACATACTCGTCCCAGAGTTCTTCGGGCACACCCATAGCCTGAAGGGAGTAAGCTATAGCTTCTTCGGGTTCGGTGCACTCGCTCAGGACTTCTTTAAGCCCCCTACAGCCTCTCAGTTGGGGTCTAAAGCTTCTTAGGGTTACCTCCTTCCAAGCTCGGAAGAGTCCCCTCTCCCTGAAGGGCATGCCCCAGACCGCCTGCCCCTCGTCTAAGAACTCTGCGCACACACGCACCATCATATCGTCCAGCGTCTTGCCCAGCCGTGTCCCGAAGGTTCTGTCCACAAAGTCGTAGAGGGTTAGCTCCCTGCCCAGCTTGTTTGATAACCTCTTGACTTCTCTTTTTGGTTCTATCTTGGGGCGTAGCTTGGGAGCAATTTCTTTAGCTACCGGACATGAGCAGTTTATATAAGCGTTGCTGAACTGCCTGAGCCTGCTGTTGGTCATCAGCGTTAGGAGTAGGGCTTCCCTTTTATCCTCCTTTGCCCCCCTCTCTTCAAGGAAGTTTCCTACGTGCTCCTTCAGTAAGCTCTCCTCTATCTCTCCCTTCTTGAGAAGGGCTACGTAGTGTTCCCTCGCAAGATATCCCCTTGCATGAAAGAGCCTGCTCCCGAGCTTGACCGCCTCTCTGAATGGGAGCCTCTCAAGACCGTATAGAGGGTTGTGGTGTATAAAGTTGCGCATGGGCCAGAAGAAGGGTATCACCTCTCCCGCAACTGTTATAAGACTCCTTATGAAGAGCTTCTTTCCTTCTTCAAGCCTCATCTCTGTGCCCACTCCTTAAGGGTTGAGAGCATAAACTCAAGAAACAGGTATCCGCTACCGAAACTCAGAAGGGACAGAAAGAAGAAAGATACCGCAAACCTGATGCCGAGCCTTTCATACTTGAGGTGCTCCGCAGGTGAACTGAACACGAGCGATGAGAGGACTCTCGCCCCGCTCCATCCCCACAGAAACCAGTTCAGAGCC
>CAYSNS010000138.1:0-4428 GCA_964432395.1 uncultured Aquifex sp.
AAAGACCTCCTGCCCGAGTCTGTATTGTATCGTTCCTAAAAGTCCTGTCCTGAAGCCAGCGTGGTTGAGTATCCTCTCAAGGATGTAGGTGGTGCTCGTTTTTCCGTTGGTTCCCGTCACGCCTATGACCTTCAGCTCCTTAGAAGGTTCTCCGAAAAAGAGGCTTGCACTCTCTCCCAGCACCTTCCTCGTGCTATCAACCTTTATTATCCTGCTGTCCTTTGCGGGGATATCTCTCTCAACTACCACCCCGAGGGGGCTTTTCTTGAGCACTTCCTCTACAAAGTTATGCCCGTCAAACTTCGTTCCCTTTATGGCAAAAAAGATAAAGTCCTCTTCCACCTTCCTTGAGTCGTCGGTTATGCCCTTTGCTTTTGTGAGGAGTTCTATGAGTCTCTGGGGAAGTGCCATGAGGTAAGAATATAACCTAAAATTCTTTCATGAATCTTTTGAGCTTTTCTATAGCTTCCCCTTTTATCTGGGAAACCCTGGATATGGAGCAGTTGAGCACCTGAGCTACTTCTTTAAGGGGGAGCTCTTCATAGAATATGAGCTGTATAACGAGCTTTTCTCTATCACTGAGTTTATCTATGGCTCTTTTGAGCTTATCTATAAGGTCCTTTTTTACTATTTCTTCTTCTACATCCATGTTTTTGGACTTTAGAACTTCTTCGTATCCTCTTTTTTCTTCGGTGAATATATCTTCAAGATTAAGTATGTAAGAAAAGGAAATTTTGCTCAGGTCGTGCTGTAGGGTGTCTATATCCTCGCCCAGGAACTCTGCTATCTCTTCATCGGTGGGTTCTCTCCCGAGCTTTTCCGATAGCTCTTTTAGAGCTTCTTTTATCTTCCTCTCCTTTTCTCTTACCTTCCTGCTTCCAAAGTCAAGACTCCGTAAGTAGTCGTATATGGCTCCCTTTATCCTGATTTTCAAGTAGCTTTCGGGATTTCTTTGAGTATCAAGCTTATCAAGAGCCTTTATGAGGCCAATAACACCGTGTCCTATAAGGTCTCTAACGTCCACGGTAGGCGGTAGATGCTTCTTTATGGTGAACGCTATACTTTTGACCAGAGGGAGATACTTGAGTATTAGCTCCTCTCTTTCCTTCTCCTCAAAGGAATAAGGGTTTTTCATCCTTTAAATAACCTTGCTATCACTAACTCCCAGAAACTTCTCCTTTTCTTAAGGCCCTTAAGGTCCATACTGGAAAGAATATTATACACATCGTCCATAAAGCCCCTCTCAAAGGGTTCCTGTTCCACTATCTTTCTTATAAGATTCTTTCGGAATTTGATGTTTCCCAGATGCTTTATCTCCGCGGTGGTGTATCTCTGAGAAAGAAGCTTAATGCTTTCGTAAACCTTTTTACCCTCCTTCTGGCTTTCAACCTTGTTAACTATTAAGTGAAAGTCCTTTCTTCCGCTTTCCCTGTTTACGATTTTTATCAGCGCATAGGCATCCGCTACAGCGGTGGGTTCCGGTGTAGTTACTATTACAGGTATATCTACCGAGGATACGACAGCCAAGGTGTCGTCGTGTATTCCCGGAGGGGTGTCAAATATAACGTAGTCGTAGTTGTCCTCCGCAAGCTCTTGAAGTCTTCTGATAAGGTTGAGAATTTGGTCCCTTGGAAGCTTTGCAAGCTCGTAAATACCGTTACCGCTGGATATAAAGGAGAAACCCTCGTAGATTTTCACAACTATGTCCTCAAAAGAGGCATCTCCATAGAAGAAGTCGGAAAGGTTCTTTTTGGGAGTTATTCCAAGCATTAGGTGGACATTGCTCAGTCCAAAGTCCGCATCTATTATAAGAACCCTTTTGTTAGATTCCCACAGGGCTTTACCTATACTAAGGGAAAGAATAGTTTTCCCAACGCCTCCTTTCCCACTTGCTACAGCTAAGTATCTCGTGGTTTTAAAGTCACCTTCCTTATGCTTCAGGTGAACTATCTGCTGATTCAAGCTCATGCTTTTCCTCTAACATTAATTTGGCAAGATAGTCGTAGTTGGCCATAACTATGTCGTCCGGGACAGTCTGGCCTGTAGTAAAGCACAGTATGGGTAGCTTTGTCCTGTAGGCAACGTTGATTATATTTCCTGGGTAAGAGGTCTCATCCATCTTTGAGAATATCAAGCCTTTTATGGGAAACATGCCAAACTGCATTATCACCTCATACATCACAAGCTCCGACAGGTTGGCGCTCAATGTAAGGTATATGTGCGTTTGAGCACTCTCTAAGAATAACCTGAGCTCGTTAAGACGGACCTTGTCATGCTGGCTTCTGCCCGCTGTGTCTACAAGAATTACATCCCTGCTTTCCATATCCTCAAGGGCTTTAATGAAGTCATCGGGAGTATCCGCTACTCGGAAGGGTAGCTCCATAACGTTTATGAAAGCCCTCAGCTGTTCGACCGCACCAACCCTGAAGCTATCAAGGGTTATAACGCCTGGCCTTTTCCCACTCCTCTTAAAGAGATAGGAGAGCTTGGCTATGGTTGTGGTCTTACCCACACCGGTAGGACCCACCAGAACTATTATCTTGGGTGTGTTGTTGAATATGTCTTCGCCTTCTATGGGTATGTTCTTTTTAAAACTTTCTATCAGAGAAGGATACATGTCCTCTTTAAAGTCCAGCTTCCCAAGCTCTATATCGTATCCGCAAGCTTCCTCCAAAAGCTTTCTGGCTATGTCTTTTCTAACACCTCTGTATAGCATGCGTGAGAGGACCCTCTGGGCCCTTAGGGAGAAACCCTCGCTGTCTGTATCCCTATCTCCCCCTACTTCTTCCTGGACCCTCACACTTTTCATCACCTCATTCAGCGTTGCCTTTAGCCTCTCCAACTCCTCGTATACTCGGAGCTTATCTTCTACTTCCTTACTGAACTCTCCTTCTTTTTCTGGTATGCCTACAGTAACCTCAAGTAAAGTAGTCTTAAAGAAAGGAATAAAACTCCACCTTTTTCTTTTAACTATCCTTGAGGATAGGACTACCGCATTGTCCCCGTATATTCTCTTCAGTTCCTCCACAGCCTCCTGCAAGGAGCTGACTATTATCTTTTCAGTCTTCATCTATTAGTCCTAATATCTTCATGTTTACCTGCTTTTCAAGTTCATTATAAGACAGCACCGCAAGCTGGGGCAGGTATGGCTCTAAGGCTTTACGCACGTATCTGCGCAGATTTGCGGATGTTAGGAGAACAGGCTGTGCCTGAAACTGGACAAACTTCTTTATCTCCTCGGAGATTTTCCTGTAGAGCTTATTGAGAACTATATCTATAAACTCGTCTTCCCTGTTCTCGTTTATAAGATGCATTAACTTAGCCTCAACCTTGGGAGATAGAGCTATAGCGTAGAGAACTCCGTTTGTCAAAAACATCCTCGTTATGCGCTTGGAAAGGTTCTGCCGAACATACTCGGTCAGCATATCAGGGTCTCTTGTTTGTTCCACGTAATCCGCAAGGGTCTCCAGTATGGTAAGGAGGTCGTTTACGGGAATACCTTCCCTCAGAAGGTTCTGAAGGACGCGATGGACTACCGAAATAGGCACCTGCTCGGGAACTATGTCCTGGACCACTTTAGGATACTTTTTAGAAAGTCTATCTATCAGGTCTATAACCTCGTTCCTGCCCAAAAGCTCGTGGAGGTTCCGCTTTATAACCTCTGAAAGATGCGTAATTATGGCTGTGCTTATATCTACTACCATGTATCCCTTTTTCTGGGCTTCATCTCTCTTGTCTTCAGTTATCCAGAATGCCTTCATACCGAAGGCGGGCTCTTTGGTCTCTATACCTTCTATACTTTCCCTCGTTGTTCCCAGGTCCACCGCAAGGTAATAACCCGGCATTATCTCGTAAGAGTCTACCTCTATACCTTTTATGAGTATCCTGTATTGGTTGGGTTGAAGCTTTAGGTTGTCCCTTATATGAACGAGCGGAACTATGACTCCGAACTCCTGAGCTATCTGTCTTCTCATGGTTCTTATCCTTGAGGGTATCTCACCCCCCTGACTTTCGTCCACGTAGGGTATGAGTCCATATCCTACTTCCATGGTTATAGGGTCAGGCTGGGGTATCAGCTCCTCCTCGCTCTCTTCCTTCTTCTTGGCTTCCTCTTTCTTTTGTTCCTCTACGAGCTTTTCAAGCTCTTTTATTTGCTGTTCCTTGAGGCTTCTGTTCATGACATAGTATAGAGCTCCCAGCAGTCCCGCCATAAAAAAGAAAGGTATCTTGGGCAGTCCGGGTATAAGGGCGATAAAAACAAGGAGGGCGGAAGAAAATAAAAGAGCCTTCGGTTCTCTGGAGAACTCCTCCGCTATTGCACTACCTACCTCTTCAGAAGAGGAGCTTTTTGTAGTAATCAGTCCTGCGGAGGTAGACAGTATCAGGGAAGGTATCTGGGAAGCTAAGCCTTCACCTACGGTAAGGAGC
>CAYSNS010000139.1:0-4426 GCA_964432395.1 uncultured Aquifex sp.
TTCTTTCCAGTTTTGAAAAATGAGTTGCTCCATCTCTGCAGTTGAAGGTTATCCCTGATAGTGAGGGATTGCGACCTGAAAAGACGAGTCGCTCCATCTTACTACCTCCTTTCAAGATGTTGAAGGTTATCCCTGATAGTGAGGGATTGCGACAGGCCAAAAATGTGTCCCTTATACCGCTCGCCCTCACGGGTTGAAGGTTATCCCTGATAGTGAGGGATTGCGACATATTAGAGAGGGCATTAAGAACCGCTCTATAAAGGGTTGAAGGTTATCCCTGATAGTGAGGGATTGCGACAAGACTCCTCACTGCCTTCCTCTCCCTCTTCCTCATCAGGTTGAAGGTTATCCCTGATAGTGAGGGATTGCGACCTTAAAGGAGTTCAGGAGTTCCTTGAGACCCCCACGGGTATTGTTGAAGGTTATCCCTGATAGCGAGGGGTCTCCACTGTGATGGTAGTTAGAGGAAGAGGGCGAGCACTAAAGGAATTAGAAAGTTTACACTTCTGACTTCTTTTAAAAGACCCCACAACTTAAGGGCTATGACTACCATTATCCCTCCGCCTATAAAGAGGCTATTGGCCATAGCCTGGGTGTCTATAAACTCACCGAAGAAATAGGCAAGCAAGGTTATCCCTCCCTGGAATAAGAGGACAAAGAAGGCGGAAAAGAGCACGCCCTTTCCCAGGGAGGAGGCAAGTATAACCGAAGAAAAACCGTCCATTGTAGCTTTGGAAAGTATCAGAGAACTGTCCCCCTTGGTTCCTTCAAGGATGCATCCCAAAAGCGTCATAGGGCCAACGGTGAACAGAACAGAGGATGTAATGAAAGCGTTGGTAAAATCTTTACCACTTCCCGCAAGGCTTTCTATCTTACCTTCTAAGTCAAGTAGGTATCCCAGCGCGGTGCCCAAGAGAAGTATGAAAAATACCTTCAGAGTTTCAGGTTTGTTCTCTATCATGAGCTTGACGCCCAAAAGCAGGGTAAACAAAGCTATGCCGTGAACTACCCCTTCTTTGAGCCTCGGGTTTATTAGACGGGAGCCTTTAAGTCCCACAAATCCGCCTATCAGAACCAGCAGGACGTTGACCAGTGTCCCGAAGCCGGGAAACATGCTCAGGAGTCCGTTTTCTCGCTTTCTTGAGATGCTTCCTGCTGAGCTTTTGCCACTATATCTTTCATAAGGTTGTGAATAAATTCCGCTCGGTCGTCTACCCTGAAGCGGTCCACAACCGCATTCCTCGCCCTCTGGGCGAGTGCTTCCGTTTCCTGCGGGTTGTCCAGATAATAGAGAACCTTTTCCTCTATGTCCGCCCTGTCCAGAGGGTTGTAAGATATGACCTCTTCCTCAGGCTTTAGAAACCCGGGCAGTGTCCCTCTGAAGTCTATCATGGGGGCGCTCCCCATGGCAGATACCTCCAAGGGAGTAAAGCCTATACCTGTGGGGACCGTATGGGGGAAGCTCAGTATAGTCAACCTCGTCCTTCCGTAAATTTCTAAAAGCTCCTCGTAGGAGTTTACCTTTATATGTTCATGGTCTTCCCTGAGTTCTCCCTGAAACTCTCCAACTATCTTTAAGTTTATCCCTTCCAGGAAGTTGACTATATACCATCTCTTCCTCATGGTTGCGTATATGGATGCATCGTTGAGCATCCGCAGGAACGCCTCCGCATTCTTCTGCCTCCAGTCCATGAACTCCTGCTGGAACTGTGGATTAAAAAGACTCAGAACGTAATGGAATGCGGTTAGAGCGTTAACCTCTGGGTTGCGAAACATAAACTCTCCGGTTTCTATAAATAGGGGCATTATGTTTTCCGGTAGGTTCTGGCTTACCGCATTCAGAACTATCTGAGGGTCTATTACCGGGCCCAAGAAGGCTACCTCTATATCCTTCTCTTCCGGTGGCTGGGGAAATACGGAGAAGTTAAGAAAAGGAGTTACATAGCTTATGTTATCGACGCCCATAAACTTCAGGCTATCAACGTATTTTATATCTGTAACTATGGACACGAGGTTTCTGTGACTCTCCACACCGTATATGTTCGGGAAGTGTAGGAGAGGGTCTTCAGTAAACAAAGAAAGGTGAACAAAACCAAATATGTCGTATATGGGTAGCTTCTTCCCGTCCTGTTCACCTATTATTATCCCTGTGGCATTCACATCCAAGGTAAAGAAAGGCCTAAACTGGTGTATCTCTTCAACAGCCTTTTGCACGTTCTGGGGGTCTAAGGGAATCTCTTTAAGTTCAACTCCCAGCCCCTTCAGGTAATCGAAGAGCGCGCTCAGATGCTTTAGGCTTCCTTGGAGCTCTCCCACTTTCAAGAAGGCTACTTTCATGACCTTTCCATTATAACGGATTCCTCCCTGTCCATAAGCTCTTCCTTGAGTTTCTCAAGCTCCGCACCCAGCTCCTTCCCTTGGTATCCCTTTCTCTTGAGCTCCTCTATCTTACTCTTGGGAACCTTTACAAATCGGAGCTCCTCCATATAAATTTTTACCTTCTCCTGAACATCCTTACAGCTCATCAAAATCAGCAGGAGCGATGGATGAAGTCCCCTAAGAGCTCTGTATACGTCGGAGTTTTTTGAGGCCTTTTTTAACCTGTCCACAACAGCGTTAAAGCGGGTGTATATCTCCCTCATACTTTCCCTTACCCAGGAGGGAGCACAGACCCTTTTCAGAAACTCTGCGCTTACCCTTGGCTTGACCGTTGATAGTATCAGCATCAGGAACACCCATCCGTAATCTATCCTCTCGTCGGGAAACTCCAGGGAGTGCCAGTCTACTACTTTTTTGAGATTTATAAGTCTATCTTCAAGGAGCTGAGTCCATGCAAAACCTTTTATTATGTGCTCAAGGACTTTAAACTTTCTGTATAGTGAAAGTATATCTATAAGCTTTTCCTCTCTTAGAGCAAGCCTTATTTCGTTCATTACCCTGCCGGTGGGAGCCTCTTCCAGAAGCCCCAAATCGACAGCTTGCTTGAGGAGTCTTTCGGTGCTCTTTGAGAGTCTGAACCCAAGCCTACCTGCAAACCTGAGCGCCCTGAGAATTCTTACGGGGTCCTCTATAAAGCTTACAGGATGCAAAACTCTTATTATCTTTTCCTTTATATCCCTAAGGCCTCCGAAGTAATCTATAAGGGTTCCGAAGTCGTCGGGATTTATAGAGACCGCCATTGAGTTTATGGTAAAGTCTCTCCTTATAAGGTCTTCCTTTAGAGAGGCCTTCTCTACCTTTGGATAAGCTCCGGGTCTTGGGTAGGTTTCTCTCCTTGCGGTGGCAAACTCCAGCTTCAGGGCTCCTATCTTAAGGTGTGCGGTTCTAAACTCGGGAAACGGATGGAGCTTTACATTGTTCTTTTCAGCTACTTTCCTTGCCAGTTCTATGGCATCACCTTCTACGACAAAGTCTATGTCCCACACTTCCTTCCCCAGTATCATGTCTCTAACAACACCGCCTACTATGTAGGCCCTGTAACCTAAACGCTCCGCTGTGTTTCCTACCTCTAAGGCGATTTCTCTTATATTGGATGGTATATCTATCTTCCTTCTGAACGCTCTAAGGTTTCCTAAGTCCTCTCTCATTCTCTGCAGTATATCCAACCGTGTAACCACACCAATCACAGTTCCATTCCTAACTACGGGAATAAGCTTTTGCCCGAACTTGGTAAGAAGCTCCTCCGCCTCCCACAGGGGTGCTTCGGGAGAAAGGGTTACAAAATCTCTATTTACGAATTCACTTATAGGCTCTTCAGGATAGAGCTTCACAAGCTTGAGCAAGGATTTCTTGGACACTATGCCTACCAGGTTACCTTCCCTATCTATTACAGGTGCATTAGCAAACCCTCTTTCAGAAAGCTCCGCAAGGGCATCCTTCACACTCAGGTGCTCTGATATAAGGAAGGGAGGAAAGCTCATTATATCTCCTACCCTAATCTTGGGCGGTTTTATACCCTTCAAATATCTTGCCAGAAGGGTTTTTATCCGCTCCGCGGATACGTTTTCCAGCTTCAGTGCTCCTGCCTGGGGATGTCCTCCTCCACCAAAGTATGAAAGAACCTTGCCCGCATCTATTTCCTTGGTCTGAGAGCGTCCGAACACGTAGGTTTTCCCTTGAGCTTCAACAATCACAAAGAAAGCATCCGCTTCCTTAAGGTCCTTAATCTCATATAAGAGGGAGTTTATATCCGGTTCATATCTATCTAAAACTGCGGTGGCAACAACAACCTCAAGCCCGTTTATAAATAGCTTCTCAATTGAAGATAGAATCCTGCGGACAACCTCTATCTGTTCTCTGGTAAAGGACTCGAGCAGGTATTTACGGACGGTTCTGAGGTCCGCACCCTTTTCCAAAAGCCAGGCGAGCGCTCGCATATCCCTCGGTGTTGTGCCCTGATAAGTCAAGTTTCCCGTGTCTTCGTATA
>CAYSNS010000140.1:0-4424 GCA_964432395.1 uncultured Aquifex sp.
TGAACCTGATTATCTGTGAAAAGCCTTCAGTTGCTCAGGACGTAGCAAGAGCCTTCTCTAAGGTAGAGAGAAAGGATGGATACATAAAGGTATGGGACAGGGAGCTGGGGGAGTTTTATATAACGTGGTGCTTTGGACATCTCTTTGAGATAGATACGGAGAAGATAGCTCCCAGAGATCAGACCCTACCCTTCCCCGAGAAGTTTGAGTATCGCTTAAAGAAAGGAGCGGGGAAACAGTTTAAGGTCATAAAGGAGCTCCTTAAAAAAGGTTGAAGGTTATCCCTGATAGTGAGGGATTTAGTGGCGTGTTTGTTATTTGGGGAAAGCGCTTGAAAATTTTGGACGTCAGCATTAGAATCATACCATGAATCTGATACCAATAAAGTTGGAACGTCAGGGGGAGAGTCTAATTATACATAGTGAAACTCTAAAACATTTGCTCCAGTCATTATCTGCCCATACATTAGCCTTCCCTATAACGTTTCTGTTTCCTGAGTTCATATATATCTTGATTATCTTATTTATAATATCTGTAGCTGTTATACTCAATTATCACTTTAAATTAAAAATCTATCCCGACGAGGGAAAGTTTGAACTGTCAAAAGGCTTCTTAATAAGGAATAATAAAATAGGAAACCTATCTGAAATAAGAGTAGAGTTATCTAAAAGATACATAGGCGATGCTGAAGAAGTATGGAACGTTATACTACATGTTGCGAATTTGGGGAGCCTCACACTGTTCAAATCCATTCATAAACAAGAAGCGCAAAAGTTCGTAGACGAGCTGTCATCTATCGGAATTATGTCCGTAAAGGACAATCCCCGGGGGTAGGCAACTCCTTCGGGAGTGATAAAATAAAGCGAGCATGAGGGCATTCGTTGGTTTCTTTACCACAAGGACTATATACGACCACGTTGAGAGGTTAAAAGAAGAGAGTGCGAGCTTTCTCAGGGGCAAGTGGATAGAGCCCCAGAACCTACATATGACATTTCAGTTTTTGGGAGACATAAACCAAAAACAGGCACTGAGTGTTCTCCAAAATCTTCAGCGGATAGCGGAAAGCACTTCCCCTTTCAGGGTTCAATACATGTCCTTGGGAGTATTCCCTGACAGAAGGAGGCCACGAATCCTTTGGATAGGAGTTGCTAAAGGAGACAACAGGCTCAAGAGAATAGCTACCGACGTTGCACGTATGAACAAAATTGCGGGAATAAGGGTCGACTCTAAACCCTTTCATCCCCATGTAACTATATGTAGGATAAAAGAAACGGATAAAAGGAAGCTCAGCAACGTTATGAACAAATACAAAGGCTTCAGCTTTGGGGAAGAAACAGTAGACAGGATAGCGCTCATATCCAGCTCCCTTACGAGCATAGGGCCTATATACACTGTGGTGGAAGAGTTCTTTTTTAAGGAGGAAAGCCCTTGACTACCTACAGGGATGCGGGAGTTGACATAGATAAGGCTAACGAGTTTGTAGAGTATATAAAAAGTAGGGTAAGGGAGAGGCTCGGAGGGCAAGGAGTTACTAACTTCGGAGGGTTCGCAAGCGGTGTTCCCGTAGAGGGATACAGGGAGCCGGTAGTGTTTTCTTCAACGGACGGAGTGGGCACAAAGCTCAAAATAGCTCAAGAGTTAGGAGTCCACAACACGGTCGGTATAGACCTCGTAGCTATGAACGTAAACGATGTTTTAACCACAGGGGCGGACCCTATCTTCTTCTTAGACTACATAGCTACTGGTAAACTTGATTTAAAGGTTATGAAGGCGTTAATAGACGGGATAATAGAAGGTTGTAACATAGGGAAGGTGTTCCTTGCAGGCGGTGAGACTGCTGAGATGCCGGGGTTTTACCCCGAGGGAGTTTACGACGTTGCAGGCTTCTGCGTAGGGGTGTGTGAAAAACAACAGGTTATAACCGGAAAAAACATAGAGGAAGGGGACAGGATTATAGGCATACGGTCCTCGGGCTTTCACAGTAACGGCTTTTCCCTCGTGCGTAAAGTTCTCAAGGACAGGGATATATCCCTTGGCGACTACTCCCAAGAACTGGGTATGACTGTTGGAGAAGCCCTGCTTATACCTACGCGTATTTACACAGACCACATAAAAAGACTAAAGGAGAAAGTGAAGATAAAGGGCCTGGCCCACATAACCGGAGGTGGCATACCCGAGAACCTCCTGAGAATCCTCCCCGAGGGTATCCGTGCGGTGGTGGAGAAGGGTTCTATCCCAGAAAATCCCCTATTTAAATGGATTCAGAACCTTGGGAATATAGAAGAAAGGGAGATGTTCAGAACCTTCAACATGGGCGTGGGAATGGCGGTAGTTGTCGATAGCGAAGATATAGATGAAGCTCTATCGGTGCTAAAGGGAGAAGGCTTCCCTATGGGGTATGTAGAAAAGGGAAGAAAAGAGGTAGTAATCTTGTAGTGCCTACAGCTCTCTGAAGACTACGAAGTTCATGAGCTTGATTATCTCTTCCTTGTAATGGTTATCGGGAAAGCTCCTCAGTAACTCTTTGGCTCTTTCTAGCTCCCTAAGGGCTCTTTCCCTCGTTTTCTGTGCACCTCCCAAGGCTAACACCCGCAGTCTCAAAGACTCTATCTCCGCCTCCGAAGGATTACTGCTTATAAGGAGTTCCTCCACTTCCTTTTGAACGAGGCTTTCCATAACCGATAGGAGAGGATAGGTGCTCTTTCCTTCTCTCAGGTCGTTTCCTACAGGTTTGCCGGTCCTTTGTGGGTCCCCTGCGTAGTCCAGAAGGTCGTCTATGAGCTGGAAGGCCCTGCCCATACAAAGCCCTACTTCATAGAGGGTTTCTTTATCTTTACAGCCTCCTGCCATGCCTCCCACCGATAAGCACGCCCCAAATAGCACCGCGGTTTTGCCATCTATTATCTGGAAGTATTCATCCTCGGATACGATTTCCCCTATCTTACTAAGCTCAAGGACCTGAGCTTCAGCCATGTCCATAACAGCTTTGCTCACTACCCTTATCATCTCTATGTTTCCATGCGTGGCAAAAAGATGGAGGGCTTTAGCATACATGTAATCGCCGGTGAGCACCGCAACCTCGTTTCCGAAAACTAAGTTCGCGGACTCCCTACCCCGTCTCTTTTGGGCACCGTCCACTACATCGTCGTGTAGCAGGGAAGCTGCGTGTATATACTCAAGGCCTATACCCAGGGGTAATGCTCTCTGAGGGTCCCCGCCACACATACCGCAGGAGAGCATAGTTAGCAGTGGCCTTAACCTTTTACCTCCACCCTCAATCAGATACCTTCCCGCTTCCAGAACGAGGCGAACCTTCGGATTAAGCTCCTTCAGAAGCTCTTCTTCAATCCGCTTAAGTAGCTCCATATACGTTCAGTGCGTGCCCGGCGGGATTTGAACCCGCGACCTTGGGGTCCGGAGCCCCACGCTCTGTCCTGCTGAGCTACGGGCACTACCTATTTTATGATAACTTTATAGCTTCCCTTCTTTAAAGTCTTCAACTCAGTTGGGAGCCTTCTGAGGTCCTCCATCAGGGTATCCCTGATTTCTGAGAGGGAGGGAAGAACCCCTGTGAGCCTTCCCTCGCACATAACTTTGGTTACCAGCTTTTCCCCTTTTACCTCCCCGCTGTAGGGAAGGACCTCGTCGTGGTTCATCAACGAACCCTCGTAAAACCTGACAACCTGTCTTTTATAGGGAAAGGTTCTCTTGCCAGGGCTTGTTTTGAACTTGGGCTTTCCCTCATACTCCACGAGTTTATAGGCTATATCAAGGTAAGGAGCATCTGAAGAGGTTACAACTTTAGTTCCCACTCCGAAGGAGTCTATAGGTGCTCCCTGTGATAGCCAGTTCTCTATGCTATATTCGTCTACACCACCGCTGACTATAATCTTTACATCCTTAAGTTCGTTCTCGTCAAGAAGTGCCCTGACTTTTTTCGACAGATTGGGTATGTTCCCGCTGTCTAACCTTACCCCTACGAACTTTATACCCTCCTTTGTTAGCTTGATAGCCTTTCTGAGAGCTTGAAGGGTATCGTAGGTGTCGAGTAAGAGGACCGTATTCTGCGGAAAGCTTTTGTAAAAGGCTTTGAAGGCTTCTTCTTCAGAGTCAAACACCATTATGTAGGAGTGAGCCATGGTTCCGAAAGAGGGTATATTAAAGCGCAAGGATGCCTCCAGGTTTGAGGTTCCGTCAAAACCTGCTACGTAGCAGGCTCGTGCGGAGTATATACCTGCTTCAAGGCCGTGGGCTCTCCTAAAGCCGAAGTCAATCAAGCTCCTGCCCTTAGCTGTTAGAAAGCTCCTTACCGCCTTTGAGGCTATCAGGGTCTGGAAGTGAACTACGTTGATGACAAGGGTCTCCACCAGCTGGACCTCCGGCAGGCTTCCCTCAATCTGCACGATGGGTTCATTCTGGAATAC
>CAYSNS010000141.1:0-1176 GCA_964432395.1 uncultured Aquifex sp.
GAATATCTTGTCGTAGGCTTCGTATTCGTAAAGGTCCATCTCCTTGCCTCCAAAGGGTGTTTGTTCGGGAGCTTATTATATCAAACAGGCACTACCTGTGGTAATATATCTTTCTTGCAAACGGAGGAGGTCTGAAAAGGATGGCGAATACCAAGCAGGCTATAAGGAGGGCAAGAAGAGACGCTAAAAGGAGAGAGAGAAACAGGTATCATCTTTCAAGGATGAGAACCTACATAAAGAAGTTCAGAAAGATGGTTCAGGAAGGAAAACTTGAAGAAGCCAAGGAGTTCCTTCCTCAGGTAGTTAGCATCATACAGCATACTGCGGGTAAGAAGGTCATACACAAGAGAGAAGCGTCAAGAAGGGTCTCCAGAGTTTACAACCTTCTTAACAAGGCCCTTGCCCAGTCTCAGAACTAACTCCTCCCTTAGCAGAGCAAGGGTTAGGAAGTATATAGGTGGTGATATTGACAGACCCAATGCAACGGTAGTATGCACCGGTAGCGCACCGCTTTTTACGTATAAGAGAAATGTAGACATAATGAGTGTCGCAAGCGCAGATTTCCATAAGCTACTAAATAGTAGAGCGGGATATGGCCTGACATCTATCCTGTGCCAAAGAAATGCCAGACCTATAAGGGACGAAAGGGCAGTTCCTCCCGGAAGCCCCAGTATCCCCAGACCCGCAGAAAAAGCTAAAAGGTAGGCGAAAAACCCCTCCGCAAGTATGGTAAGCAAAGAGGCCACTACAGGAGTCCTCATATCTCCGCGGGAGAAGAATACTGCGGACAGACTCTTTTGAACGGAGAAAGGAACGAGCCCAAGACTGTATATAGACAAAACCTGAGCGCTTATGAGAACATCCTCCGCCCGAAAGCTACCCCTATGGTAAACGAGACTGACTATCTCCTGTGATAGGAGGACAAGACCTGCTGACGCAGGTAGCATAAGGATTACGATAATCCTAAGGGCGTCCGTCAGCTCCTTCCTCCTGTCACTACCCTTTCTGGATAGAAGGGCCAAGAGTGAGTTTGCCACACCCACAGACACCACACCGAAAGGTAGCTGATAGAGTCTGTTAGCGTAGTATAGGTAAGATACAGCACCCTTTCCGAGGAAGGAAGCTAAGAAAGTATCTATGAATAAAGAAAGCTGGTTAACTCCGAAACCCCCCAGA
>CAYSNS010000141.1:1186-4389 GCA_964432395.1 uncultured Aquifex sp.
CGTCGTTATCGAACCTGAGAGAGATTCCAAAGCGCACCCTGTCTCTTATAAGGAAGGGGATATTAATAGCTGTTTGGAAGATACCACCCACGAGAACACCCGCTACAAGGGCAACGGACCCGTAGCGCTCCGCCAGTAAAAGCAGACAGACCAGAAATACGCCATTAAATACGCCCTGAGACACAGCGGGTATGAAGAACCTGCCCCTGACGTTCAGAATGCCCATAAAGAAAGCATTAAGACCTACAAGGAGCAGGTATAGGAAGAGAAAACGAGCCATAAACACCGCGAGGGAAAAACTTCCCTCGTCCCTTATCCCGGGAGCTATAGCGTAAACTATAAACTCCGAAAGGAAAACTCCCGTAAAGGTTATGGAGCAGTTCAGCAGAAGATAAAAGGTAAAGAGCTTGGCCAAAAAATCCCTTTCTCTTCCTTCTTCAAGGGCTCTGGTGTAGAGAGGAACGAAGACCGCATTAAAGCCCCCTTCTCCCAAAAGCCGTCGGAAGCTGTTGGGAATCCTGAAGGCTATGAAGAAGGCATCGGATACGTAACTCGCTCCGAAGTAGTAAGCCACCGACGCATCCCTGAGAAATCCCAGAAGGCGACTTATGAGAGTTCCCAGTGCAAACCCGAAAGCGAAACGAGCTAACTTCATCAGAAAGGGTCTATCCTTACCTCAATTATATCCTTGGGAAATCTCTTCCTGAGCTTACTTATCTTTAGAAGAGTCTGACGGTCCCTGAAAGGTATAAGAAGGTCATAGCTTCCCTCACGGAGGTTAAAACTACTCCTGAGGTGAGGAGACACGAACTTTCTGAAGTATCCCAAAAGCTCCTTCCTTTTTATCCTGACAAGAACGAGTCTCCAGAAAGGCGGAAGAAGCTCCTCCTCCCTGGATTTAAGTTCCTTTGTATATATATCTTCTACCCTGTTTTCTGAAAGCTCTTTGAATGTTTCAGGGAGAATACTCTGGACAAAGAGATTGTGCTTTGCAACTGACCTTGCCTTGAGAACATAAAGCAGGGAGTCTTCAACCGACCTGTAAGAGGGAACGGAGAGGATGTTATCTACCGAGAGTATTACAACGTTTTCGTGCTCTTCTTCCCAGACGGGGTGTGTGCCAAAGGAAAAGTTTTCCCTGAGTCCGAACCTGCTTTCAATAACTTCTACAGCCTTCTCAAGCCCGAAACCTGCCAGCTCAAGCTCCCCATCGCACTCAGGACATTCCCAGCTCCTGTGTTTATATCCGCACGACGTGCAGTATATGCGTTCCTTTACCTTAGAGAAGGTTAAGAAGCTCCCACAATACGGACATTCCGCTAAGGCTTCACATCGGGGACAGTAAGCATAGCTGTATCCCTGTTTGGGAACGAGGAAGAGGGTATCTCTGTGCAGGTTCTTTTCTATGAACTTTTCAAGCTCGGGTGTAAGTATCTGGGTGGGCTCCCTCCTTATCAGATGTATACGTGCCTCTTTCATATCCCTTTTGAAGGAGAACTTACCTTGCAGGTGCAGGTAGAAGGACGCTACCGAGGGCGCTGGAGTTGTAAACACTATCCGAGAGGAGTTTTTTTGAGAAAGGACAAGCAGGAGCCGCCTCAAGTCTACGGAGGGCAGTCTCTTTATCTTTACACCTGGGGCGCTTTCGTTAAAGAGGATAAAAGTTCCCGGACTGTAGAGAGGGCACAGGGATGCGGTGTAGGTTCCCACAATTACGTGGGGGGACTCTCGGGCTTTGAACCACGCCTTGAACAGCCTTTTGGAGGAAACTCCCGAGTGTATCTCTATAACCTTATCTCCGAGACTCTCCCTCAGATAGCCCAGGGCGACGTTAAGCTCTTCCCTGTCGGTAAATATCAGCAGTGTGCTCTTCCCTTGAGACAGGTTTCTCCTGCACTCATTCAGGGCAAGCTCCAGGGCGTTCCTAAACTTTCCCCAGAACAGGAGCCTGTCTTCCGCGTGGACATTGACTGTGTTTGTAAAGTTTTGTGGAAAAGTTTTCTCATCTCCACATTCCTGGAGTTCCTCCACTATATTCCGTCTTACGAGGTCTCTCAGCAAGCTCCTGTCAAAGCCCCACTCAGCAAGTTCTTCCTCGCTCACACACTTTCTACCGGACAGGTAAACTAAGAGCTTCTTCTTCCTGTCGGAACGGACCATAGAAAGAGCTTCCTTCAGGGATAAGCCCAGTCTGTAAAACCTCTCCTCTACCGAAGGTGCCTTCCACTCCTTTACAAGCTTAAGAAGTCCCTTCTTCAACATAAAGTCTACAAGCTCCGCTCCGAAGCGTTTCTTAAGGCTTTCCGGACTAACTCCTCTCCTCTTTTTGATGTAATCGAACAGTTCCCCGCTCCTCCTATCCAAACCTATCGGGTCAGCCTGAGCAGGCTTTATTACTTTTCTCTCACGCCACAAGAAAACCGCCGGTAGGAGTTTGAAGAGCAGAACACCTTTCGGTATCAAGTAGTAAAGGGACAGCTCATCTACAGTAGATAGTCCCGCATAGCTGACCACGGGAGCGGAATCCGGAAAGGACAGAATTTCTTCCGGAGCTTCACCGTCCTGCACGCCTATTACAATTCCCGTAGTCCCTCCCCTTTCTGTAGGAACGAGAACCCTCCAGCCGAGTGGACTACTTTCTCTATCCCATGAAGCTTTGAATACCTTTGTCCTACCGCTCGGAAGCAGAACCCGAAGGAGCATTAATCCTTGTTTTTGAGAGCCTTCATTACCTTTTCATCAAGCTCAACCATCTTAAGGACATTTCCTGTGTGGGCAAAGGGTATCACCCCTGTTATCGTAGAGCCCGGGAAGAGGGAGTTCTCAACGTTCTCTATGGATAGCTCAAAGACGGAAACGTCAAAGGGAACCCCTTCTATCTTTTCAATAACCTCCTTGGCAACCCCGTAACAGGTAAGTGACTTATCGGGAGCGAATATCTGAATTGCTACTTTTCCCGTGTCTCTCACATTCTGGGCGGTCTTAGCCTTTGAGCTGACCGCAAACCTGAGCGTTCTCTCATCAACCGGGTATATCCACGTTATGAAGGTCATGTGCTGGTTTCCTTCCTTATCTACTGTGCCCACAACCACGGGAAAAACCCCCAAGTCTCTCATCAAATCTATAAGCTCTCGGGGAAGCATAACTTACCTGGTTACCCAAACCGTGCAAAACTGCACAGCTCGGGTGCGGGGGTATTTGTA
>CAYSNS010000142.1:0-4387 GCA_964432395.1 uncultured Aquifex sp.
CCGAGCCGGGCTGCCGCTTTTAAAGCAGGATAAACATACTGCCGTCCGTCTTCCTTTTTAAGACCAAGGCGCCTCTTGTGTTCTGTTATACAAAAACCGGTGTAGAAGTGAAGCGCCTTGACCTCAATCCCCTGTTCCTGCACCAAGCGGACGGCTAAACTGCTGTCCAGCCCTCCACTGAGCAGTGCGACAGCCCGAACCCTTTCCATTATCAGGTGCTCAGGAACTCAAACTCTCCCTGTTCTTCTTCCTCCTCTTCCTCGTAGCAGTCGGGTATCTTAGAAGCTTCCTCTTCTCTGCCCTGTTTGAGGAGGTAGTCCTTTATAGCAACGTGTAGGGTCTCGAGACCGAGGTTCGTGCAGTGAATCTTCTGAGGAGGAAGTCCGCCGAGCTCGTCGAATATGTCCTTATAGGTGAGGTTCAAGGCGTAGTTTATGTCCTTTCCCTTTATCATTTCGGTGAGCTGTGAGCTTACCGCTATGGCGGAACCGCATCCGAAGGTCTTAAACCTTACGTCCTCTATTATGTCGTTCTCAGGATTTACCTTTATGGTAAAGAGCATAGCGTCTCCGCAAGCGGGATTACCACACTGCCCTACTCCGTTGGCACCTTCTAAAACACCAACGTTCCTCGGGTTAAGAAAGTGGTCAAGAACCTTCTCGTTGTATTCAAAACTCATTTTTGCACCTCCTTTAGGTTTAATCCACTTACAGATATTAATATCAGCTTCCGCAACGCCCCAGTTATGATAAAGGTCAAGAGAGTTTGTTCCTTCAGGACTTACCCGCTTCCTTCCCTTTCATGTTACCACCGCATGTCATCTCCTTAGGCTTCTTATCTTCTTTTTTCTTCTCCTTTTCCTTCTTCATACCACCACAAGATGCTTCCTTTGTCTGTTGGGGCTTTCCCTTCATGCCCGCACACTTACCCTCGCCCGCATGTGCGGAAACAGAACCATCAGCGGTTATGCCGAATAGAACTGCGGAGCCTAAGAGACCAAGAAGCTTCTTCTTTTTGTCCATGCTATACACCTCCCTGCCTATTTTATTGCTTTTTGCAAGGTTTTCTATAACTTAAGTCAGAGAATGGGAATAGATTTGAAGCTTCCACAGGGCGTAGGTCTTGGACTTAGATACGCCTTCGCACATGAACTGCTTGAGTCGGAAATTAAACCTGACTGGGTAGAACTCGCCCCCGAGAACTGGATGGGTAGAGGGGGGTTCTTCAAAAAGGTGCTCTCCCGTCTTCGGCAGGAGCTTCCTGTGGTGTGTCATGGTCTTTCCTTATCTATAGGCTCTCCGGAGGCTCCTGACAAGGACTTCTTGAAAGGACTTAAGGAGTTCCTGAATGCCTACGATATAGATATCTACTCTGAACATCTGAGTTTTTCCTCACTTAAAGGTGTATACCTTCATGACCTTTTTCCCTTGCCCTTTACCGAAGAGCTCGTAAGGCATGTATCCCGCAAGATTTCAATCGTTCAGGATTTTCTGGAAAGACCCCTGATACTTGAGAATATCTCCTACTACTACAAGCTTTCTTCAGAGCTTCAGGAATGGGAATTTATAAACGCTGTGCTTGAAGAGAGTGGGGCTTATCTGCTCCTGGATGTGAACAACGTCTACGTTAACTCTGTGAACCATGGTTACGACCCTTACAACTTTATAGGAAAGCTTGAGCTATCTAAGGTAGCCTATCTGCACATCGCAGGACATGAGAGGTTTGGCCAGCTTCTTATAGATACACACGGAGCACCTGTCGCACAGGAAGTTCGTTCGCTTCTCAGGTTCACCTTAGAAAAGGTGGGTGATGTCCCAATTCTCTTAGAGAGGGACAACAACATTCCCGAATACAAAAAGCTTGTAGAAGAAGTGGAAAGTCTGAGGGCAATGTATGGAGCTTGCAATAGGTAAATCAATGGAAAAGCTGTTCAAAGTAGCACGTGGAGAGGTAGAGTGCGAAGATAAAAGGCTAAGAGTGTATAAGGACCTTGTATTCAACAGGTTCTACGACTGTTTGGAAACGTCGTTCCCATTGTTTACTTCCTTTATAGGAAGTGGGACTCTTGCTGAGCTTGTCGGGGAGTTTTTGAAGGAGCCTCATAGATCTCCGTTCCTTATAGATGTGGCTGAGAACTTTGTATACTTCCTTTCGAGAAAAAAACCGGACCTATCAAGGGAGAAGCCATTTCTTATAGAGCTCCTTAAGTATGAGTGGCTTAGGATAGAGCTTTACAATGCGCCTGACCCTATGTATTCCGGTAGCTTCAGTTTTCAGTCCTACCTTTCCCTCTCTCCTTCCGCGAGGCTGGTGAGATTTATTTATCCCGTCCACAGGCTAACAGACTCCCACAGAGGGAAAAATCCGCCTAAGGGTAGATACAACCTGCTTATGTTTAGAACCCCTGAAGAATTTACCATAAAGGACATCGAGCTTACGAACTTCGTTTATGAGTTCTTATATAAGGTGCTTGCAAAGGGTTGCCTTCCTGAGAAAGCCCTTGAGTCCGTAGAGATGGATATTGAGCCTTCCAAGGTCGCTTCCTATCTGGAAAGGTTCCTGAGAGACCTCTGGAAACTGGGCGCCGTTGTGGTGCGTTCTTGAGGTTTGGGTTGTTTTATAATCGTAGAGTGAAGCTTCTGAGCTTCAGCCCTGTTCGTAGCATCCTGCTATCTTACATCGCCCTTATACTCTTGGGAACCGTATCCTTCAAGTTCTTACCGCTGACTCGGAGCGAGCTATCCTTTGTGGATGCCCTGTTTACCGCAACCTCTGCGGTAACGGTAACCGGCTTAACGGTCATATCTATACCCGAAGGCTTGACTTTCCCCGGCGAGATTTTCCTGCTGTTCCTTATACAGGTTGGCGGGTTGGGATACATGACCATAACTACCTTCTTCCTTATAACCCTGCGCAGAAAGATAGGGCTTAAAGAGAGGATGACTTTGGCGGAAGCCCTGGATTACCCTGGGCTGTATGGATTGGTCAGGTTTTTGAGAAGGGTTGTGGTTTTCGTTCTGATAGTGGAGAGCTTAGGAACCTTAATTTTAGGGCTCTACTGGTCCTTTTTCTCTCCCATTGAGCGTCCCTTTTTCATGGCTCTATTTCACTCCGTTTCCGCTTTCAACAACGCGGGTTTTACCATAATCCCTGGAGGGTTGGAAGCCTTTAGGGGTGATGTGGTCGTTAACTTAACCTTCGTACTTCTTGTAGTTTTAGGAGGTTTAGGATTTTTCGTAATTAACGAGCTTTACCTCTTCTTCAGGAGGAAGGTGAGCAGGGTCTCGACCCATACCAAGCTTGTTGTCCTTTCCTCGTTTCTTCTAACAGCGCTGGGATGGTTGGGGCTAATTCTAACTGAGCTTTTCCATTACAAGGGTCTTTGGTCCATGGGATGGGACGACAGAGTGCTCGCTTCTCTATTTCTGAGTGTCTCTTCAAGAACCGCAGGTTTCTCCACGGTAGATTTATCACTTCTTTCGGAGTCTTCTCTTTTCCTGATTATGCTCCTTATGTTCATAGGAGCTTCTCCTGGAGGGACGGGCGGAGGTATAAAGACGACTACCTTTGCGGTAATCCTTCTTGCGGTAGCTTCCTATGTGCGGGGAAAGGATGAGGTTGTGGTGTTTCATAGAAGAGTCAGCCATAGGCATATCTACAGGGCCATGGTTATAATGAGTTTATCGGTAGCTTACATATCCGCGATAAACTTGCTGATAGACAGGATAGAAGAGAAGGACTTTCTGAAAACTATATTTGAGGTTGTATCCGCTTTCTCTACCGTCGGGCTTTCCGTAGGTGAAGGTGGGCTGAGTTTTTGTGCAGGCTTTTCCGATATAGGCAAACTGCTGATAATCTTGAGTATGCTTATAGGCAGGGTAGGAATACTCAGTTTCGCCATAGCGCTCATAGGTAGGGAAGAAAAAAGTGCAGTTGAGCATCCCGAGGCGAGGTTGCTTCTATGAGAAAGACTTTCGGCGTTATCGGGCTCGGTAGGTTCGGCTTTCATGTGGCTAAAACCCTTGCGGAAGCGGGTATGGAGGTGATAGCGATAGACAAGGACAGAGACAAGATAAGGCGGATAAGCGACCTTGTTACCTACGCATATGTGGCGGATGCTTTAGACGAGAAGGCCCTTGAGGAATCCGGAATCCTGACGGCGGACACGGTGGTGATAAGCGTAGGACAGAATGTGGAAGCAAGTATCCTCGTAGCGGTCCTGCTTGTAAGCAGGGGAGTGAAGGAAGTAGTTGCAAAGGCTATAAATCCCCTGCACGGAGAGGTCTTAAGACGTTTGGGAGTTCATAGGGTAGTTTATCCCGAAAGGGAGATGGCTATAAAGCTTGCCAGGAGCTTGATGTTTACAGGAGTTTTTCAGGAGGTGCCC
>CAYSNS010000143.1:0-4377 GCA_964432395.1 uncultured Aquifex sp.
AAGCGTAGAAAACACCAGATGGCCCGTCAAAGAAGCTCTGATAGCTATGTCCGCGGTCTCAAGGTCCCTTATCTCACCCACCAGTATTATGTCCGGGTCCTGTCTTAAGAAGGCTCTCAGGACGTCGGAGAAGGTTAGGCCTATCCTTTCGTTCACCTGAACTTGGTTTATACCCGGTATGGAGACCTCTACCGGGTCCTCCGCGGTCATTATGTTTACGTCAGGATGGTTTCTCTCCATCAGGGCTGAGTATAGGGTTGTTGTTTTCCCCGAGCCGGTAGGGCCGGTGACGAGAATCATGCCCCAGGGCTTCCATATAGCTTTCCTGAACTTTTCAAGGTCGTCCGGTTCAAAACCCAGGTCTTCAAGTCTCACACTCAGATACTTCTCCGCCTCCTGAATCCTCATAACTACCTTCTCGCCGTATACAGTGGGAACGGTGGACACCCTCAGGTCTATCTTCTTGTTATCTATCCTCATCCTTATCCTTCCGTCCTGAGGCTTTCGCTTCTCCGCTATGTCAAGATTTGACATTATCTTGTATCTGGCTATAAGGTTGTCCTTTATGTTGACAGGGAGCTGATGGTATATCCTCAGAACTCCATCCACTCTATATCTTACGTTAACCTTCTTCTCTAAAGGCTCTATGTGTATGTCTGACGCACCCATTCGGACAGCTTCTGTTATCAACCCGTTTGCAAGCTTGACTATAGGGGCATCTTCCGCTCCGCGGACAACCTGTTCTATCGATACGTCATCTTCCTCTTCTTCTATTTCCACCTTCGCATCCGCTATCTGGTTGAGGACATCCCCAAGCTGAGGAAACTGTTTCTCAAGGATTCTCTCTATAAGAGACAGCGGTGCAGCGTAGGGGACTATAGTCTTAGCTTTTGTGTAGAATCTCAGGTCATTTATTACGTTCTGGTTGAGAGGGTTAAGCATCAGAACGTGTAGCTTTCCATCCTTATACTTTATAGGAACTACCTTGTTCTTTCGCAGAAAGTCTTGGGGTATGGAGTTGAGTATATGAGAGGGAACCTCAATGCCCTCTACATCTCCGTCCCATACCCTGTTGGGGGATATCGTCCTAAAGAAGTTTATAAGGGTTTTTTCGTCTACCTTCCCCAACCTCAGAAGGGTTTGCATTACGTCTTCACCCTTGTTTATCTGAGATAGAACGCTCCTTATATCGTCATTCAGATAGCCCGACTTCTTCATAAGGTTAAGTATTCTTTCAGGTTCCATAGCTTTCCTCTTCCGAAGGGAAGTTGCCCCCTTCCACGTCCTTCTTATACCTTATCAGTGCGTTCTTGAAAATCCTTGCTCCCTCCGCATACCTTCTTACAAATTTAGGCTTGCTATCTTCATACAATCCGACCAGGTCGTGAAATACCAGAACTTGTCCATCACAGTATTTCCCCGCTCCTATACCTATTGTTATAACCTGAGAGCTTTCTGTCAACTCCTTAGCCAGTTTCCATGGGACACTCTCAAGGACTATCATCTGAACGCCTGCATTCTCCAATGCCTTGAAGTTCTTCTCTAACTTCCGAGCTTCCTCCTCGTTCTTTCCTACCACCCTGGGTGTTCCGAAGAGGTTTATGTGCTGTGGTGTAAACCCAACATGCCCTACAACTGGAATGCCCGCCTCTGTGAGCCTGTGGACCGTATCCGCTATCTCCTCACCACCTTCAAGCTTGACCGCCTGAGCACCTGTCTCTTTCAAAACCCTCCCACAGTTTCTGAGAGCTTCTTCCGCAGACACCTGATAGCTCAGGAAGGGCATGTCTACTACCAGAAACAGGTCAGGTGCACCCCTCCTGACCGCCTTTGCATGGTATATCATTTCCTCAAGGGTCACTGGCAGAGTTGTGTCGAGACCTTGAAAAACCATTCCCAGTGAGTCACCCACCAGGATTGAATCTATACCCGCTTCCTGACAGAGCTTTGCGGACAGGTAGTCGTAGGTAGAGACCATGGTTATCTTCTCACCGCTGTCCTTTTTCTTCCTGAGAGTCCTTAAGGTAACCTTGCTCATCAGGCTCTCATTTTATATTAACTCTCCTGAGAAGCCACGCTATCAGAGTTCTTCTCCTGCTCCTTTTCTTACCGCCGAAGTTCTTTAAGAATCTCAAGAGCCTCTTCCTGCTGATAAAGCCGAAAACGTAAAGGGTGATGACGATAAAAGGTATTCCCGGCAGTAGCGGTAGGAAGAGTCCTATGAGTCCCACAAAGAGCAGAGCTACACCGATTAACTTTCTCATCGCGACATGGTTATGAGAATCACCCCTATAACTACCAATATAGTTCCCAAGAGTTTGTGAAGGGTGAAGTTCTCTCCCAGAAGGATAAAGGCAAAAAGGCTTGCCCAGAGGGGAGAGCTTGCCACTATGGGTGCAACCACAGAGACCTCTCCTACTTTTATAGCTTTGTAGTAAAGTAGGAGCCCTAAGAACCCGGAGATAAAACCACCCGCACACACTATAAGAACATCGCGCAGGGGATAGGCAAAACTCTCACGAACTATCAGCATACTCAGCAGGGCTACAACCGCAGCGGTGAGATTGTGAAAGAATATACCCGCCAAGGGAGGTATCTCACCCCTGAGCCCGAGCTTGAATATCAAAGGCGCGGTTCCCCAGACCAGTGCGGATAGAAGGGCAAACCAGACCGCCTTCACAGCTCAAACACCCCTACTACCGGTGCGTGGTCCGAAGGCTTTGGTGTTTTCCTTTTGCGAGGCCACATATCAACGTAAACATCCTTGAGCTTTTCCTTTAAAGGCTCGGTTACGAGAACGTAGTCTATCCTCATACCCTTGTCCTTCCAGACCATTCCCCCTATGTAATCCCACCATGTGAACTGCACCTTGTCGGGATAGAGATAACGGAAAGCGTCTATGAACCCCCACTTGAGAACCTTCTCAAAGGCTTCCCTTTCCTCTCGCATAGTGCCTATTGTGTCTTTAAGTATCTCCGGGTCGTATACATCTCTGTCATCTCTGGCTACGTTAAAGTCCCCCACCATACAGATAGGCTCTTCTGGGCTGTAGTTCTCTTCCAGGTATCTAAGGAGTCTGTTGTAAAACTCCAGCTTATAGTAAAACTTGTCGGTTCCTCTCAGGTCTCCGTGGGGAGCATACACGTTTATGACCCACATAGGCTCGGTTCTCACCGCTATAACCCTCTTCTGCTGGTCAAAGAAGCTGTCACCCAGACCCTTTCTTACATCAAGGAAAGGCGTCCTGGAGCATATACAAACACCGTTGTAAGCCTTTTGAGCAAACACCTCGCACGTGTAACCTCTGTCTTTAAACTCTTCAAAGGGGAAGTTCTTTTCTTCCTGCTTGAGCTCCTGAAGACAGAGCGTATCCACAGGCTCACGTTCCAACCACATGAAAATTAGTTCTTTGCGAGCTTTTATGGAGTTAACGTTGAAGCTTGCGACTTTCATAACCCTGTAATTTTACCTTCTTTGGTTAGAATATCTTGATGAGATTCAACCTGTACGCGGTTCAGCTCTCTCTCACGGAGAATGTAGAGCTAAACTACAACAAGCTGGCGGGCCTTCTCGGAAAAGTGGAGCACAACTCTGTTGTCTTGCTACCTGAGATGTTCTTCTGTGGTTTTGACTACGAAAGGCTTGAGGAATTCTCCCGTTTGAGCCCTTACTTCGTTCAAAAGCTCAAGCTACTGTCAAAAGAAAAGGACCTTTTGATATGCGGAACAGTGCCGGAAAAAACGGACAAAGGTATAAAGAACACTGCTGTCCTGATAGATAGGGGACGGGTAATAGGTAAGAGGGGAAAGGTGAAGCTCTTTTCTCCCTTTGAGGAGGACAGATACTTCCTCCCCGGAGACGAGGAGGTGGGAGTATTTCCTACCAGGTTTGGGAATATAGGTATCCTCATATGCTTTGAACTGAGATTTCCCGACATGGTTCTGGAGTTGAAAAGGAAGAACATAGACATCCTCCTCGTGCCTGCCCAATGGGGCTACAGCAGGAGAGAACATCTGAGGGTCCTGTCTCAAGCGAGGGCTATAGAACTCCAGAGCTACACCCTCGTAGCGGGCACATGGGGAGAGTTTAAAGGGACCCGCTTTGCGGGTATGAGCGGTATATACTCGCCATGGGGGGAGGTTCTGGCCCTCTCGGAGCAGGGCGATTCTCTACTGTGGGCGTGTGGTGACGAAAATTATGTAAGTAAAGTAAGGGAGAGCATACCCATCAAGCTTTGACTAAGCTCTCGCATAGAAGGAGCAACTACAGGGCTGGGCTTTCGTCTATAATTAAAGTTTCCACCCTTTGTATGGAGGAGCACGATGAAAGCTGTTGCCTTCGGTTTCCCAAAGCTCGGAGAAAAGAGGGAGTTTAAGA
>CAYSNS010000144.1:0-4361 GCA_964432395.1 uncultured Aquifex sp.
ATCATAGATACGGGGTTTTAGCCCGCAAATTTTTCTATAAATGAGATAAACGACTACAACCTCTACTCACAGCTTTCCAGGCAGGTCAAAGACCCGGACCTTAAAAAGACTCTGCAACGTATAGCCAATATGGAAAAAGGGCATGCACGCTTTTGGAGGGAGTTCCTCAAACGCAGGGATGAAGATATCCCCCAAGCAAAGGGTAGGATAGGGCAAACCTTTGTATCTCTACTGAGTCGGGTTATAAATCCCTTGCTCGTAGTGGGTTTGCTCGAGATGGGAGAGGCTAAGGCTTACACAACGTACTATGAGTTCCTCAAGTTCCACGGTGAGGAACTTTCTTTGGAGGAACTTCAGGCTCTGAGGACCATAATACTTGATGAGCTTTCTCACGAAAGCTTCTTTAGAGAAAAGATAGAGGAAATGGGCCTGTCCAATATTAGGGACATGGTTCTCGGCATGAACGACGGACTCGTAGAACTTCTGGGTGTGGTTGCCGGCTTATCCGCAGTTTACAGGAACGAGCCATTCATAGTAGGTGCGAGTGCGATGGTGGTGGGAGTAGCGGGGGCTATATCGATGGGTATAGGAGCCTTTATCTCCGTCAGGTCCCAGAGACAGGTTAACGAAGCCATAAGAGAAAGGGAGAAAATAGTAGCGGAGCTTTCGGGTAAGAAGGTTGAAACTGCTGAGCTTGCAGAAGAAAGCGAGCTTAAGGCTTCCCTGTTTACGGGTCTTTCTTATATGACGGGTGTAGCGTTCCCGGTAGTGCCCTTCTTTCTCCTTGATGATTCTTTAACCGCTCTAATGCTATCGGTTATCCTTGCGGTCCTCATTCTTGGGTGTGTAGGTGTCCTTGTAGCGTTTCTGTCGGGAATATCCATAGGCAAAAAGGTAAGTGAGATGATTCTGTCCGCCCTTTTAGCCACCTTGGCAAGTTTTTCTGTAGGAAAGCTGGTAAAAGTTGCTTTCAGCATAGAAGTGGAGCCTTAAAAAAGGGAGGAGGCACAGCAAGGCACCCCTCCCAATTGACTATGGTCCACATCTCGTAGGTTCCTACAGGGGACTCAAGGATAAAGGGATTCTCATCAAAGACCTGCCTGTTTATAGCCCCGCGTCCCCTGACGAAGTTCAAACTCATCCTGACCTGCCTTAAAAAGGATGTATTCATAAGTCTTAGGTTTGCTACTTCCTGTGCTATCGCTGAATTTATAGAGGTAGGAACTGAGTCTGCGCACCGCTGTATTCAAGGGTTAAGAGAGTTACAGAGCCTGCGCTGTTTATGGGCCGAGATATTAGCCTGTATACACCCGGTGTCTGGTCTACCTTCACAAGCGCGCTTGTGTTGAGAATTTTCTATCTCTGCATCTGCCCGAGCTGTATGTTTAGAACAGGATTCACTTGCCCGTTCACCATGACTATATCGCCCAGTATTCTCATGTAATCCTGTCTTGTCCATTGAATGGGCTCGTTCCCAGCAAGGCTTATATCGGTCAGAATCATTATGTGTTCCTCGTAGCTCTGAAGCTCGGCCATGTCGTCCTCAACTATGAGGGCTCCCCCCGCAAGGCCCATCCCAAATACTCACCCACGGTCCTGTGATAGTGGGGATGATAGAAACCCATTAAACCTCCCCACTGCTTGGACAGGTCGTATTCAAGGGTTAAGCAGTGGCAGCTCTCCGGACGGAGGGTTTAGTCCTCGTTCCCCTCCACCTGTCATCATAGCCATAGCGCTGGAGAAAACCCCCGTATACGAAGACGCAAGACCTACAAGTCTCATTCCTGTAAAAGTTACAAACCTTTTTGAGGGCTTTAATTTCCTTATCCACAAAAAAGAGTGGCTAATACAAGTTGGTAAAATTTTTGCCATGGAGAAGCTGATTGAGAAAGCCAGGGTCCTACAGGAAGCCCTTCCCTACATAAGGGATTTTCACGGGAAAGTGTTCGTTATAAAGTATGGCGGTTCCGCAATGACAAAGGAAAGCCTGAGGGAGTCCTTTGCCAAGGATGTTGTTCTGCTCAAGTATGTGGGTATAAAGGTAATCATAGTGCACGGTGGGGGTCCTCAGATAAGCACCGCTTTAGAGAAATTCGGTATAAAGCCCAGGTTCGTAGGAGGTATGAGGAAAACGGACGAGGAAACGATGCACGTGGTGGAGATGGTCCTATCGGGAGATGTTAACAAGGATATAGTAGCTCTGATAAATCGCCACAGCGGTGAAAAGGTCTACGCGGTGGGTCTTTCGGGCAGGGACGGGAGGCTGTTGATGGCACGTAAACTTAACAAAGAACGTTACTTTGAAGAACTTGGCCTGCCGGTGCCGGAAGAGGACATAGGCTACGTGGGTGAGGTGATAGATGTCAACAGTGAGCTTCTGCATTCACTCATGCAAAACAACTTCATTCCCGTCATAGCCCCCGTGGGTGTGGGGAGGGAAGGAGAAGCTTACAATATAAATGCGGACGTAGCTGCATCCGAAATAGCCAAGGCTATAAGAGCGGAAAAGCTCATATTTCTAACAGATACCCAAGGCGTCAAGGACTCGAAAGGAAAGCTGATTTCGTCCCTTTGCCACGAGGAGGCAGGTAAGCTCATAGAGAAGGGTGTAATCAGAGAGGGTATGATTCCCAAGGTCAGGTCCGCCCTGTCAGCTATAAGGGGTGGTGTTAGGAAGGTTCACATAGTGGACGGCAGACTCCCACATTCGCTTCTTCTTGAAGTTTTCACCGAGAAAGGCATAGGAACGGAGATAGTTCAGCAAACCTGACAACCGCCAAGGGTGAGCTGTTTTATACGCACCGTAGGTTGAGCATCGGTAACTGGGACGCCCTGCCCGTCCTTACCGCACGTCCCTATAGCCCATCCCAGGTCGGAGCCCACCGCATCTATGTCCTGTAGAGCCTTGGGACCGTTACCTATGAGCGTTGCACCCCTTATGGGATAGGTTATCTCTCCGTTTTCTATCATGTAACCTTCCATCACTTCAAATACGAAGTCGCCTGTAACTGTGTTTACTTCTCCTCCTCCCATCTTTACCACATAAACACCCTTCTTGGTGTCCCGTATTATGTCCTCGGGGTTGTCCTTTCCTTTATCTATGTAAGTGTTGGTCATTCTCACCATAGGTATATGAGCATAGCTCTGCCTCCTTCCGTTACCTGTAGACTGTTTTCCTTCCTTCATGGCTCTGAGCCTATCATACATATAACCTACGAGGTATCCGTCCTTTATGAGGACTTTCCTCTGTGCGGGAACACCCTCATCGTCTATTGAAAAGGAACCGTTGTGCTCGGGAAGGGTAGCATCGTCTATTACCGTGACGAGTTCGCTTGCCACTTTCTCACCCAACCTGCCTGCGTAAACGGACAAGCCCTTCTGAACCAGGTCCGCTTCCAGACCGTGCCCCACCGCTTCGTGTATCATAGTCCCCCCCGCTTGAGAAGAGAGCACCACCGTAAACTGCCCTGCGGGTGCAGGTTTTGCGGAGAGCATCAGCAAAGCCCTTTCAGCGGACTTCTGGGCTACCAGCTCTGGAGGTATCTCTTCGAATATCTCAAAGCCCTTCCTACCTCCGAGGGATTCGTAACCACGCTGTAGGACCTCTCCGTCTCCTGCAACCACCTCCACAAAGAAAACCACCCTCTTTTGAACATCCTCCGCGGTCTCACCAAGACTGTTTATAACAAGGATTTCTCTCGTTTTGTCCATAAGGACTGAGAGAACTTGCTTTATCTTATCGCCGTAGCTTCGTGCCTTCTCCTCCGCCCTTTTGAGTATCTGCATTCTGAACTTCAGGTCTGTGGAGTCTGGGTCTATGAGAGTGGGTGTCCATCCTTCAATGTATCTCAGTCCTATGGCTACGGGTCCGTAACCCTCGCCCCTTGCGAGGGTCTTGGCAAGCTCGAGCAGATTTTCGTAAGTGGGTTCGGTTGTATATCCGTAAAAGGTTTTTCCCTCCTTTATTAACCTTATGCCTACACCTTCATCGTAGCCATGGGAAACCTTACTAAGCTTTTTGTCCTCAAGTTCAAGCCTGGTGGTGCGGGAGCGTTCGTAGAATATCTCTCCGTATTCACCTCCTTGAGACAGGAGGTTGGACAGTATAGCACCCGCTTTGTCCTTTATAAGCTCCTTGACTTCACTCAAACTACTTTCAACCATCGGAAGGACCTCCTTATCTCAAGAGTCTTCACTCCGCATTCTAATTAGGATAAGAAGTAGCGGTTCACGATCAAGCTCAAAAAAACAACCGGAGAGCTATAGCGAAAATGGGCATCGTTATGTTATAACTGATAGTTAGCCAAGGAGGTTAGCAACAGTTAAGGTATAATGTGCAAAAGGAGTGAAAAGCATGCAAA
>CAYSNS010000145.1:0-4314 GCA_964432395.1 uncultured Aquifex sp.
GCTCCTATGGTCTTTTCAAGGGCTTTTATCTGCTGGGTTACCGCAGGTTGAGTTATGTATAGTATCTCGGAAGCCTTTGAAAAGCTCCCGAGGTCGGCTACCGTGACAAAGGTTTTGAGCTTAGAGATATCAATCATATCAAACTTTAATTATAGTATAAGCTATACTTATTGCAAGCATAAAGAAGGTAAATAATTAACGCACACCCAGGAACTTGTGAGTTTGTGGTATGAGCCTGACGTAGAACCCTTCCTCCGCAAGGCTTTCTTGTATGGTGAGGGCTTTTCTGAACATATCTTCTCTGTTGCTTTCGGGCTGGAGAACAACCCTGCGAGCTTTGAGCATAGGAAGGAACTCTTTCCTAAGCAGGATATCTTTTTGCAGTTCCTTGTCAACTACGAACTTAAGCTCCTTTGCATACCTGCCTACTTTGGGATGGATAAAATACTGGGCTACCGCTTTTGGGGAGCAGGTTATGTGTATATTTTCCGCTATGTCTTCTAAAGACTCCACCCAGAGTGTTCCGTTGGTCTCTATCTGGACAGAGAAGCCCTCTTCCAGCAAGCTCTTAACCAGCTCACCCACCCCTTGATGTGCCATGGGCTCTCCGCCTGTTATGACCGCATGCCTGAACGGAAACCTCTTGACTGTATTAACTACGTCTACTACGGAAAGGCTGGAGTTGTTGAAGGCTAAGGCTTCTTTCTGGTCACACCAAGGGCATCTTAGATTACAGCCTTGAAGGCGTATAAATACAGAAGGGGTCCCTACGAGCAGGCCCTCACCCTGTATTGAGGTATATATCTCGTTAACGCTTACAGCGTTGGCTGTTCTAACCTTATCTCGTAGCATTCTATCAGGTCTCCGACCTTTACATCGTTGAAGTCCTTGAGCTTTATTCCACACTCGTATCCTTTTGCTACCTCCTGGACATCGTCCTTGAATCTTTTCAGGCTTTCTATAACTCCGTCGTAAACTACAACACCTTCTCGGACGAGACGGGCTTTTGCTCCCCTCACTATCTTGCCCTCTACTACGTAGCAACCTGCCACTGTTCCTACCTTCTTTACCTTGAACGTGGCTCTTACCTCCGCAGAGCCAAGAACTTCTTCTCTTTCAACAGGTTCAAGGAGTCCCTGAAGGGCCTTCTTTACGTCGTCTATCACCTGGTATATGATTCCATACATCCTTACATCTACCTTCTCCTTCTCTATTGCCTCCCTCGCCTTTGGGTCAGGTCTGGTGTTGAAGCCTATAACTATCGCACCCGAGGCCTTTGCCAGCATAACGTCGTTCTCGGTTATTCCGCCTACCGCCCCGTGAATTACTCTCACGGTTACCTTATCTGTAGAGAGTTCCTCAAGGGATTTTTTAAGAGCCTCTAAGGAGCCCATGGTATCCGCTTTGATAATGAGTCTCAGCTCCTTGGTCTCCCCTGACTCTATCTTCTTGTATATGTCCTCAAGGCGCAGGCTCTGGGCAAGCTTTTCTTCCCTTTCTCTCTTTTCGCGTAGCTTTTGCGCTATGTCTCTTGCCTTTTTTTCACTTTCAACTACGACAAGGGTGTCTCCCGCTTCGGGAAGGTCCTCAAACCCGAGAACTTCAACTGGTGTGGATGGCCCGACTTCTTTGACTTGCCTACCTTTGTCGTCGAACATGGCTCTGACCCTTCCGTGGGTTATCCCTGCTACGAATATGTCCCCTACGCGCAGTGTGCCTTCCTGGACTATGACCGTTGCTGTAGGACCTTTCTTCCTGTCCAGCTTCGTTTCTATTATTACTCCTTTAGCTCTTTTATTCGGGTTCGCTTTCAGCTCAAGTATGTCCGCAAGCAGGTTTATCATTTCAAGGAGCTGGTCTACATTCTGTCCTGTCTTTGCGGACACGTCAACGAATATGGTATCCCCTCCCCACTCTTCTGGTATTAACCCATGTTCGGAAAGCTCTCTCCTTACTTTCATAGGGTCCGCTTCGGGCTTGTCTATCTTGTTTACTGCAACTATTATGGGAACGTTGAATGCTTTCGCATGGTTTATTGCTTCTATCGTTTGAGGCATAACCCCGTCATCCGCAGCAACGACCAGGACAGCTATGTCCGTAATCTGGGCCCCTCTGGCTCTTAGGGTGGTGAAGGCCTCGTGCCCTGGTGTATCAAGAAACGTAATGAGCCTGCCGTCAGGGAGGTTTACCACAGAAGCACCTATGTGCTGGGTTATGCCTCCCTTTTCCTTCTGGGCGACGTTAGACTTTCTTATGGTGTCAAGAAGCGTGGTCTTTCCGTGGTCAACGTGCCCCATCACAACCACTATCGGAGGTCTGGGCTTGAGGTCTTCGGGATTGTCGGGTATATCCTCTATAAGCGTATCTTCTTCTTCCTCTTTTTTTGCCTCCGCAAGAAAACCGAAGCTCTCCGCTATCTCAACTGCCACGTCTGTGGGAACTGTCTGATTTATGGTGGCGAGTATGCCCTTCTTCATAAGTTCGCCTATTACCTTGTTGGCAGGAACTCTAAGCATATCCGCAAGCTCGCGGACCGTTATGCCTTCGTAAATCTCAACTATCTTTATCTCTTCTTCCTCTTTCTTTTCCTGTTGTTTCTTTTCCTCTTTCTTCTTTTCTCGTTCCATCTGCTGCTGAAGCTTCTTAAGTATGCGCTCTTCTTCCTTGGATATCTTTTCTTTCTTCTTTTCTACTTCTCTTTGTGTCTCGGGTTTTTCTTCTTCTTTCTTTGGTTCAACAGGTTTTTGTCTATCTGTTGTTTTCTCCTCCGCACGTGGAGGCTTCCTGAACTCCCTTACAGTTTTCTTTTTGTCAGGTCTTGGTCTTCTCTCCTGCTTGGGTCTAACTTCTTCTTTAGGTTTTTCCTCCCTCAGGTCTTTACCCAGAGCTTCCGCTACCACTTCCTCTATGGGTTTTTCTTCTACTTTTAGCTCTTCGGAGCTCTCTTCTTCTGACTGGGCCACATCCTCTTCTTTCCTTTCTTCCTCCACCGCCACGGAGGATTTCCTTTCCTCCTTCTTGGGCTCTCCGTATTCTTGGTAGACCATATCGAGCTGTTCTTCATCCAGCATGCTGAAGTTGGTCCATTTCTTATCGGGAACCCACTCCTCGAGAAACCTTATAAGCTCCTTGGGTCTGAGTCCAAGCTCCTTAGCTACGTCCTGAAGCCTCTTCTTTTCCAATACCTAAAACCTCCTAAAAGATATATTATAGGCTTGGAGAATACCTCTGCCACAAGTGGCTATAATACTTAAACGCTATGGTTGAAGAACTGGCAAAGGAGCTGGGAGGACGCCTGGTCCAGACCCATACCTCTTGGGTCATACTATTGGAAGATGTAGTCTACAAGATAAAGAAGCCTGTAAACTTCGGGTTTCTTGATTACTCTACCCTTGAGAAGAGGAAAGAAAACTGTGAAAAAGAAGTAAGGCTAAACAGAAGACTATGCCCGTGGGTCTACATAGATGTGGTTCCCATAAGTGAGAAGGACGGAAAGTGGTTTGTGGAGGACAGCTCCAACGTAGTTGAGTATGCGGTAAAGATGAGAAGAATCTCCGACAACAGCTTACTTTTAAACAGATTGGAAACCATAAAAAGCGAAGATATAGAGAAGGTTGCCCGCGTTGTGGCAGAGTTTCACCTGTCCGCAGACAGGGCGGATGAGTTCGGGAAGCCGGAGGTTATGAAGTTCAACACCGATGAAAACTTCCAGCAAACGGAAAAGTATGTGGACGCAACCATATCCGCTGAGGATTTTCACTTTATAAAGGAAAGGACGGAAGCATTCTACGATGCATACGAGGACCTTTTCTATAAGAGGATTGAAGAAGGCAGGATAAGGGACGGGCACGGGGATATAAGGCTTGAGCACGTAGCGTTCCTTGAAGAAGGAGTTTGCATCTTTGACTGTATAGAGTTCAACGATAGGTTCAGATGTCTGGACATGCTGAACGATATGTGCTTCCTTTCTATGGAGCTTGATTTCTTCGGGAAGGAAGAACTTGCAAGAATCTACGAGAAAAGTTATAGAAGCTTTGTAGAGGATAGGGAGTTCGATATATTCTTGCCCTTCTTTAAGTGCTATAGAGCCTACGTGAGGGGGAAGGTTACGAGCTTTCTGCTGGATGACCCTCACGTGAGTGAGGAAAGTAAAAAGGAGGCTTACGATAAGGCTAAAAAGCTTTTTCAGCTCGCAAGGAGGTATGCGGAGGAGATAAGGGTTTAGTCAGAGGGCTACTTCCTCATCCGCTCCTCAATCAGGCCCATTATTTCATCGTAGTAGCCCTTTACTTCTTCTGCCAGCTTTACGAGACT
>CAYSNS010000146.1:0-4305 GCA_964432395.1 uncultured Aquifex sp.
CCTATCTCAAGTTCCTATTCAGTTGCCAAGGAGCCGGTAGCCCCGTAGGACTACAGAGATATTTTATGCTCCGGTAGAGGATGCGTCAAGTTGAGTTAATTTTCCGTCTACCTCCAATCCTGCAAAAATCCCTGGGGATAGACAAACCTTTGGTATAGTAGCTAAAGCGCACAACTCCATTTGGCAAATTGCAAGTGTAGCGTTCTTGTAAGATAATACTTACACATGCGAGCATATAAAGTAGCTGTCCTAAAAGGTGATGGAATAGGCCCGGAAATAGTTGATGCTACATTGGAAGTTCTGAAGACGGTAGGGGCTTTATTTGACGTTAGCTTTGAGTTTTGGGAGGGCTTAATCGGCGGTATCGCCATTGATAAAACGGGTTCTCCCCTGCCAGAAGATACACTCAAGCTATGCAAGGAGTCCGACGCGGTTTTGCTCGGTGCGGTGGGAGGTCCGAAGTGGGATAACCTGCCCACGGACAAAAGACCAGAAAAGGGGCTTCTTAGGATAAGAAAGGAGCTTGACCTTTACGCTAACCTCAGACCTGCCAAGGTTTGGGAGCCACTCATAGAAGCATCTCCTCTAAAGAGAGAGGTTGTAAGTGGAACGGACATGCTCGTTGTAAGGGAGCTTACAGGAGATGTTTATTATGGAGAGCCGAGAGGCGTATTTGAAGAAAATGGAGAAAGAGTAGGCATAAACACCATGCGTTACACCGAAGGTGAGATAAGAAGGGTCGTAAGGAAGGCTTTTGAGATAGCAAGGAAGCGCAGAAAGAAGCTTACAAGCGTAGACAAGTCCAACGTTCTTGAGGTCAGCGGACTTTGGAAGGAGGTAGTTGAGGAGGTTCACAAAGATTTTAGCGACGTTGAGCTTGAACACCTATACGTTGACAACTGCGCTATGCAACTTGTGAGAAGACCCTCATCCTTTGACGTCATAGTTACAGGGAACATATTCGGGGACATACTCTCGGACGAAGCTGGGGTCGTCGTAGGAAGCTTAGGAATGCTACCCTCCGCAAGTGTGGGGGACAGATACGCCCTCTACGAGCCTGTTCACGGCTCCGCACCGGACATAGCGGGTCAGGGTATAGCTAACCCCATAGCCACGATTCTCTCTGGAGCCATGATGCTCAAATACTCCTTCGGTATGGACTCCGCCTCTGAGCTTATTGAGAAGGCTGTAGACAAAACCTTAGAGGAGGGATATAGGACACCGGACATATACTCAGAAGGCTGTAAGAAAGTAGGCACAGAGGAGATGACGGGCAGGATAATAGAAAACATAGAGGAGTTGAAAGGTTGATAGTGCTTATCTTTCTGCTGACATTCGTAGGATTTGCGCTGTCCGCTCCCTTTGAGGGCATAAAGGACTTTTTCAACAGGCAGGGTTACGTTGTTGAACGCTCGGACAGCACGGTTATACTGGACCTGGGCAAGGGAAAGGTCTTCGCAGGCGAAAAGCTGGAGGTCTTTAAGGAAGGAAAGGAGATAGTGCACCCTGTCACCGGCGAGGTGCTGGGTAAGGCGGAAAACAAGCTGGGCAAGGTAGAGGTTGTAGATGTCAAAGAAAAGTTCTCCATAGCTAAGGTATTAGAAGATAAAGGTATAGACAGAGGTGCCAAGGTAAAGCTACTCTACGAGAACGTGTGTTTTGATGGGAGTGAAGAGGGCTTTTTCAAAGTCAGCTCCCTGCTGGTGGATACAAATCTGAAAAAAGGAACTGGTTGTGACTACCTAATCAGAGAGTTTAAGGACGGATTCGGTATAGAGTTTAGAGGGAAGGCGGTTGCCTTCTTCGATAAACCAAGTGTTAAACCTCCGCCCTACGCAGGCAAAGAGCCCGAGGACTTCCGTATTAGGGCCAGATTCCTCGTAACCTTACCTTCCTTGCCTCTATCTGCGGACGTGTGCGATATCTTTGGTAACGGTAAAGACTACTTGGCTGTTCTCTTTGAGGAAAAGCTTATCCTTTACGAGATTCTACCCAAGGATATAACCGAGTATGCACAGATGAGGCTTCCTCCTGGATACGGAGTAAATCTAAGGTGTGCAAAGCTCGATGACAAAGGAGACGTGGTCCTCGTAAACATGGTTTCGGGGACAGGAGCAAGCTCGCTCGTGGTTAAGGTAATAGGCGGAACACCTGTTATAGTCAAGAAAGATATACCATTCATAATGGGTGTGCTGGACAAAAGCAGAGCGAAAGAAACCTTCGTAGGTCAGAAATTTGATGCAAGGAACTTGTGGGGAGAGGTTAGAAGACTCAGGCTCGTGGGCTCGGAACTGGAGATAGGTGATATCTTTGAAGCACCTCCTGACTTCAGGATAGATTCCGCCCTCGCGCTGGGAGAGTTTCTTGTCTTTACGGATAGAGATGGCTTTCTCAGGGTATATAAGAAAGGAGAGCTCGTTTTCAGTGAGAGAGAGTTTGATGGTTCCTATGCAACCGTTGAACTTCCAGGCACCTATGAAGATGAGGACAGGTATATGTTTAACCCGAGACACTTCGTTGTCAGTGTAGGAAAACGCAAATACATGGGGGCTATAAGAAACATAAGAAGTGCTGTGTTCAAGTTCCTGGATGTAACCAAGTTCTCCGAAGGGGAGCTTTACCTTATACTGACAGACCCCAGAGATAGGATAGAGCTAAAGAAACTCATGGGAAAAAAGTTTGAGGAAGCTATCCAAGCGGTAGCTCAAACCTCGGATGGCAGGCTCTTTATCGTAACCGCAAGAACCGGAACCCTACCCTTGCAAAACAAGGGGGACATTTACGAAGCTCAGATAGAGCTTTACTGAGGCTGTTTTGTAAGGGCGAGCTTGAATACCTCATCCAGGTGACTGACAAAATGTAACTTCATCTGTTCCCTGACATACTGAGGCAGGTCTTCAAGAACCTCATCTCTGTTCTTTTCGGGCAGAATCACCTCATATATTCCTGCCCTTTTCGCTGCGAGTATCTTCTCTTTAAGTCCACCTACGGGCAGAACCCTGCCTCTGAGGGTAACTTCTCCGGTCATGGCTATGTCCATCCTCACAGGTATGTCGGTAAAGAGAGAAATTAGGGCGGTGGATATGGCAACACCTGCGGAGGGCCCATCCTTGGGAACAGCTCCCTCGGGCACGTGTATGTGTATATCAACGTTGGGAAACACTTCTGGGTCTATACCGTAGCTCTCCGCATTTGACCTTATGTAAGATAGCGCAGCCTGAGCGGACTCCTTCATTATGTCCCCCAACGAACCTGTCAGGAGCAGACCTCCCTTACCTTTCATCTTGGTAGCCTCTACGAACATTATCTCCCCACCCACTTCGGTCCAGGCAAGACCTGTAGCTATTCCAACAAGTGGCTCCTTTTCACGTTCGGGTTTGTATCTGGGAACACCGAGGAGCTTTCTCACGTCATCCCTGCTAACCTTAAAGGGACCCTCCTCACCCTTAAGCTTCCTCACCGCAAGCTTTCTCAATACGGAGGATATCTGTCTCTGAAGGTTTCTAACACCCGCTTCGCGGGTATATCCACGTATTATCTCCAGCACCGCATCGTCCTCAAACTCCACCTCTTCGGGTTTAAGCCCGTGAAGGGGTATCAACTTGGGAAGGAGATGCCTCTGGGCTATAAAGAGCTTTTCCTCCTCGGAGTATCCCGAGAGCTGTATCAGTTCCATCCTGTCCAGCAGGGGTGTGGGTATGGTGTCGGTTCTGTTGCCCGTGCAGATGAATATTACCTCCGAGAGGTCAAAGGGCAATCCTATATAAAGGTCGTTGAAGTTCTTGTTCTGCTCGGGGTCCAGCACCTCAAGTAGTGCGGAGGCGGGGTCTCCCTGAAAGGAGAGGGAGAGCTTATCTATCTCATCCAGCATTATGAGGGGATTCTTTGTGCCCGCCTGCTTTATAGCCTGTATTATCCTGCCGGGCATGGCGCCTACGTAGGTTCTCCTGTGCCCCCTTATCTCCGCCTCGTCCCTTATACCGCCCAGCGCAATCCTTACAAACTTTCTACCCAGTGCCTGGGCTATTGACTTACCGAGGGAAGTTTTACCAACTCCGGGCGGTCCTACAAAGGCAAGAATCTGAGCGGTTGACTCACCCCCCTCTGTAAGCTTTCTGACCGCAAGATACTCTATAATTCTGTCCTTCACCTTCTCAAGGTTGTAGTGGTCTCTATCGAGAATCTCCCTTGCCCTCTCAAGGTCGTAATTATCTTCAGTTTTAGTGTTCCATGGAAGCTCAAGAACCCAGTCAAGCCACGTTCTCAGCACTCCCGCTTCCGCGGAGTCGGGGTGTAGTCTCTCCA
>CAYSNS010000147.1:0-4305 GCA_964432395.1 uncultured Aquifex sp.
CTTGATGACTACGGGCTTACAAGGGAGCAGAGAAGGAAGCTGAGGGAGAGGGTAGCGTTATGAGGTATGCCATTTACCTGTCGGTTCTTGTTGCGGTTCATTCAGTTTTTCTTGTTGTTCAAGGGAGGTGATAAAGATGCTGGGGTTCGGGTTTGATGTGCCTCAGGGAGACCTGATGTATCAGGTAAAGGTGCCCGTACATGTGATAGAAGAAACTCGGGTAAGCTCTCTTACGCCTCAGCTCAAACCTCCTCCTATATTGATAAAGAGAGTTCGTCCCGAGAAAAGGTGGACGGTTTACTTTGAATTTGATTCCTATTTTCTCAGGGAAAGCGAAAGGGAGAAGCTTGAAAAGATAAGGGGAGCGGTCAGGGTAAAGGGCTATGCTTCTCCCGAAGGGGGTGAAGAGTACAACCTGAAGCTATCAAGGAAGAGGGCGGAAAGTGTTGCGGAGTTTTTGAAAAAAAGAGGTGTTCAGGTTTTAAAAATAGAGGGGCTGGGGGAGAGGAGCTGTTCTCTGAATCCGAAGAGGTGGTCTCTTTGCAGAAAGGTTGAGGTGGAAAGGAAATGAATACATGGAGGTTTCTTGCGCTTATGGCAGTAATAGGTTATGCGGGGGGCTCTCTTGTAGGATGGGGTCTTTCGGAAAGGGAAGTGAGAATGGCTATGTGTTCTTACTATTCGGAGTGGGATTTTTGCAAGGAAGTTCAGACGGAAAAGAAGATGAAGGACCTTGCTATAGAGGGGCTGTCACGGGAAGTTTACAAACTGAAGAAGATGATTATAAAGTCTTCCGAAACAAAGGAAGTTTTGTGCGTAAAGGCTTACAGGTTAAATGTCAGGCTTTATCCGCTGGATGGGAAGGTAATAGACATATACAGAAAGGGTAAGAGGGTAACGGTAATAGACAGGATAGGGGGATGGGTCAGGACTCAGGACGGGTGGGTGAGTGAAAGATATCTCGGGAGGTGTAACGATGCTCAAAAGGCTCTTTCTACTGATAAGCCTGCTGTCTCTGGTGGCTCAGGTTCTTCAGCTGGTGCTGATAGAAAGGTTCCTGAGAAGCTTTCACATAACTCTGGAAATATGTCAAGACATGTGGTTCCCGATAAGGTACTGAAAAAATGAGGCGGTTATTGCTTCTTTTTTTACTTACTGCTCTTTCTTTTGCTCAGGTTAAAACCAACGTTAATGAAGAGAAGATAATGGAGAAGTTCAGAGAGCTTCAGAAAAAGGGGGTGCTGAGCAAGGAAACTCTGAAAAGGATAGAGGAGTATAAGAGCAAGGTAAAACCTCTTGTTCGGTCTATAGAAAGGAGAGCTCTGAAGAAGGAAAATGAGGGTAAAGGAATTGTGGAAAATCACAGACTTTACGTTTTCATGTCTTCCTCCGTTCCAAAGGAAGTCTGGTATGAGTACGTGAGGCAGGCGGTAAAGGAAAGGATAAATGCGGTGTTTTTACTCAGGGGCTGTATAGGCGGATGCAGGTATATAAAGCCCACCCTTGCCTTTATACGGGATGTCCTTACTCTCGGCGGACAGAAGGAAAACGGTCTTCCCGTTGAAATATGGATAGACCCGCTGAAGTTCAGGGAATACGGTGTAAGTGTAGTTCCCTGTTTTGCCTATGAAGGAGAGAAGAAGCTGTCCTGCGGTGACTGGTCACTCAAGTGGCATCTGAAGAAGCTTCGGGAGAAGTAGATGGTGAGGGTTGAAGGAGTGTACAGGGACCTCAGCAAGGTAGGACAGGAGCTTCTGTGCAACAGCATCAACCTTCCTCCCGAGCACAGGGAGAAGCTTTTTCAGGCGGTGGACGAGGACTTTGACCTTGAGTGCTTCTTCTCCCACCTAAATCACGTCAGGAAAAACGACCTTCAGGGCTACACCTTCATCAACATCAAACCCCAGACCTTCATTCACTACTACAAGGACATCCTGGAAGAGATAGACAGGAAGATCGTTGTAGAACTCAGAGAAGACTGGATGACGCAGGCACAGATGAAGAAGCTCTGTGAGATACGGGAGAGCTTTCCCTTTCTCCTTTCCATAGACGACTTCGGGACGGGGAGCTCCAACCTTGACCGGGTGAAAGCCTTGCACCCCAACTTTTTGAAGATAGACATGGGAGTTTTCCGAAAGAACGGCAGACTGTCTCTCAAGGAACTGACCACCTTCGTGAGCTTTCTGAAAGAGTACACGAATGCGGTTCTCATAGCGGAGAAGGTAGAGACGGAGATGGAGTGGAGGGTAGCGAGGGCTTCGGGCATCCCGCTGTGGAGCGGGTTTTATGAAAGAAACCTGAACAGAAGGAGGCGTTAGGTATGTACGGGTATGAATACGAAAGCGGAACCGTAGGTAGCGGATGTCCTTTTTGCGAGGAAAAGGAAAAGAGGATAAGGGAGCTTGAACAGGAGCTTGAGAAGAAGAGGATTTCCTTTGACGACAAGGCGATTGAAGGCTTCAGGTCTCAGGTGCAGTCGCTTCTGAAAGCAAACGAAAAGCTCTCGGACGAAAAGAGCAGACTTGTGCAGGAGATAAGGCAACTGAAGAAAAAGGTGAAGCTTCTTGTGTGGGCGGTTGCGGTTCTTCTGCTTCTGACCCTCGGAGGTGTTCTGCTGTGGTAGTGAACGGCATACCCGAAGAGTGCATGGAGAAGGTGAAGGAGCTTCTTGACTACCTCGTGATAGACCACACGCTCGGGATACCGAACAGAAACTACTACCACCTCTTCATAAACAAGGAGCTTGCCCTGAGCAGGCGGTACGGACTTCCCCTCTCGGTTCTTTTCGTGGACGTTGACAACCTCAAACAGGTCAACGACACCTTCGGACATCAGGCGGGAGACGAATACCTCAAGGCGATAGCGGATATGCTCAGGCAGGTCCTCCGTGAGTCGGATCTGCTCATCAGGTGGGGAGGGGACGAGTTCGTGGTTCTCCTTCACACGGACGAAAAAGGAGCGAAAGAGGTTGAGGGGAAGATAGAGGAAGCCGTAGCTCTTGCGGACAAGGATATGTACGAGGAGAAGAGGAGGAAGAAGGATGCTGATAGAGTGGACGGCGGAGCTTGAGACGGGCGTGGAAGAGATGGACAGACAGCACAAAAAACTTATCGCTCTGATGAACCACGTGTACGAGCTATTGAGGGGCGGAAAGAGGGAAGACGCCTGCATGCTCTTTCATGAGGGATTGCTCGCCTACGTGGAAAAGCACCTTTCCGAAGAGGAAGAGTTCATGAAGAAGATAGGTTATCCCGACTACGAAAAACACCTGAGGCTCCACGAGACATTCAGAAAGGAAGTTCAAAGGCTCCATTCTTCCGTTCGGGCAGGAGACCCGCAGGCTTTCGCAAGGGAGCTGTCTTTCGTGTGGGGGTGGATATACACCCACATAGCAAAGGCGGACAGAAAGTACGGAGAGTTTTACAGGAGGGGTAAGGAATGAGAGGAGGTTTTGACAGAGAGAAGTTCTCACTACTGATGAAGAGGGGAAAGGTCAGGGAAGAGGACTTCAGGGAGCTCTATCCTTCCCAGAGCAAGGAAGCTCTTATAAGAACCGCCCGCTACTACATGAGGGCTATGGAAGGGATAGGGCTTGCCCGGAAGAACGGAGACGGATGGGATGTAAGAAGCGACGTGATAAGAACGATTGAGGAGTTTGAAAGGCTCAGGGAAAAGTACGGGTACGGCGGAGACCTGTTTGAGTTCGTGACCTATCTCTTCAGGAAAACCGCAGAGCTTCTGAAGAAAAAGACCTTCCTTGAAAGGCTTTCGGAGGAATACGAAGTTGAGGAAGAGGTTTTGAGACATTTCATAGAGGAGTTCCTTGACAACCTTGAGTGGAAGGACAAGAGAGACCTTGAGGTTTTCCTGAGAGACTTCAAGAGGGGCTTGTGGATGAAGCTGGGCGAGAGGACTTATGAAGGGCTTTTACGGGAGAACCTGAAGAGGGTGGAGAGGCTTCAGAGCGAAGGTTTTACCCGTGAAGAGGCTCTTATGGTGGTCCTCAACACTCTCCTCAAGCTCATTCCCCTTTCCCTTGAGCTGTGGGAGAAGGTAGCGGAAGACTCTCCCGACTCAAGTGTGGAAACTTGGGTGGAAGACAGGCTTGCGGAAAGGGACGGGCTTAAAGGAGTGGAGCTCGTTCCTGGGAACAAGAAGCTCGGGGACAGGTTCCAGAAAGAGGTAAAAGAGCTGAGTGACAGGGAAAGGGAAGGCACGAAGGCAAAGCTCGTAAAAAGGCTCAATCAGGCGGTAGAGAAAACGCTGAAGGAACTGAAAGAAAAGAAGAGGAGGAAGAAGATCAGG
>CAYSNS010000148.1:0-4273 GCA_964432395.1 uncultured Aquifex sp.
CTTGTGACCGCTCTTCTTGCAACTGGTAGTCTGGCTCTTGCAAGCGACTGGGACTTGGAGGCCCCCACCGGACTAAAGTTCAGTCTAATAAAGGGATACGAAAACTGGCATGTTGTAGCTACCCACTACAGGACTGACAAGAACGAGCTGAGATACATAATAGGAAACGATATAGCGGTGGAGGCTTACCGCAAGGGTATGAAGAAGTTTCCTGCGGGAGCCATACTCGTAAAGATAGGATACAGCCTCAAAAAGAACCCCGCTTTTCCCGCTTCAGTTGAACCCGATGTAATCCAGAGGGTCGAGTTCATGATAAAGGACCCCGAGAAGTTCCCCGAGACCGCGGGATGGGGTTTTGCTCGATTTGTTTACGACGCCAAGAGTGGTAAATATAAGGTGTTCGGCAAGAGTGCAAAAGACTACATGCAGTGCTTTACATGTCACCAAGCGGTTAAGGACAAGGACTTTGTCTTCACAGACTACGTAAGGAGAAAGTAGGTTTCCCATCCCTTCCGGTCCTTCCTCTTTTTCTTTTTTTCTTCCTCCTGACGGTGTGAAAAACACTAAGCTTAAACTTTCCCGGAAAGGATACTTTTAACTACCTGTGCACTTTGCTTTATAATGCTCTAAGCACTGTCAGGAGGTGTGGAGTATGTATAAGTCCGCTCTGTTTCTTCATATACTCTTTGCCATGGTCTGGATAGGAGGTATGGTCTTCAACCTTCTGTTTCTGCACCCTTCCATGAAAGAACTCAAACAGGATGAGACCAAGAAGAAGCTTGCAGGCAAAGTCCTGAAGAGGTTCTTTCTTGGCGTGTGGCTTTCAATAGCGGTCCTGTTTCTCACAGGTATGTGGATGTGGCACTCCGTAAGGGTGGACTTTAGCTCCAATCCTCTATTTCATATAAAGCTTTTCCTCTTTACCATAATGGTAATAAACTTCGCATACATATACTTCTACCTGTTCAGGAAGCAACTTTACAGGCACATACCCAACTTCGTGTGGATAAACCTCTTTCTGGGTGTCCTGATAACTTTGATAATAACCTATATACGTTAGGAGAGCTTTAACTTACTTGCCGTAGGGTTAGGTGCTATAACAGCCTGAACTATCAAGTCTTCAAGGGCCTTAAATCCGTGAAGCTCCATAGGTGCATAGAAAACCGAGGAACCTTCCTCTAACAGGGTCTCTTCTCCATCGGGAAGAGAAAACAGCCCTTTTCCCTTAAGCACCCATATAAACACGCTGGAAGGGGATTTGTGGGGTTTTATCTCCTGCCCTTTTTTCAGATAGAACCTTATAACCTTGGCGTTAGTGTCCTCGTAAAGGAGTTCCCTACTGGGCTTGTCTTCCTGAAAGTTCATCTCCAATGGCTTTATCACCGCCATATTTTACCCCCCTAATTTTCCTAATCAGGTGCAGAAAGGTAATCCTTATAAAATCACCGACTATAACTATGTAAAGGAGCGGGGACAAACTGCTTAGGGGACTCGCAAGTGAATCAACAGCGACGAACAGAACAAACAGGAGCACGGACCTTTCAAGAAAGGGTATAAAGCCCTTCTCATTGACGAGTTCATTTATTGGGGGCGCTTTTCCCTTCAAGTGAGCCAGCTTCCAGTTCCAGACTATCCTCGGCAAAAGGTGGGTGATACCACCGAATATGGTAAAAGCGGTAAATCCGTAAAGGACAAGGTCTATGTGAAGTATGTAGAGTTTGTGAAGCGCCTGGGGCATGCCCGCACTCAGCATACCAAAGACGAAGCCTATTGGCAAGAATATTAGAGCCAGCAGAAACGCCTTTACTACGTTCGGTATAGGAGAAGGCATGCGCCTGTGTTTTATCAGGGAGAACATGAGGTGTCCGAAGTAAAGAAAAACCGCCAGTTCCGCAAGGGCAACTACCGATATGAGCCTGTAGTCCATAAGGAAAAAGGAAAACAACATAGCGAGTGTAGAAGCCTGTTTCAGATAAAAGAATATGCGGGCTTTGCGGACATTCAGAGTTTCCATAAGTAGCATGGGAATCCAGGCAAGTTCTACACCGTAGACCGCGTTAAGCATAGCACCAAGTGTAAGTGTATGAATAGCAAGTTGAAGGGATACAAAACCATAGTTAAGGTGCAGGGCGAGAAATACAGAAGACAAGGCCAGGTATAAGGCGGATACGCTCAGAAATTTGACCGTAACGGGCATCCAGTTCTTTATATTCAGCACTATGTGGAGCAAAAACAGGCAGTAGGACAAGCTAAGGATGATAGAACCAGTCTTAAGATGTCCAAAGTAAAGAAGAATCAGGGAAAGAAGCACTCCTCCAAGCACACCGTAAGATACCCGGTGCCAGGATAACCTCCTGTTTTGAGAGTTGGGGACTATCTGATACATAGCTCCTATGAGAACACTACCCACGAATCCGAAAGCCAGTGCGGTGAAGAAAATAACGCTGTGAGTGTCAACCAGCTTTATAAAGAGTGATAGCACCAGACTAACTATCCCAACCAAAAATAAGAAAGGAGATACCTTTGATACGTAAAACATCGCAACCTCCTATAAGTAATCACTTATTTACTATAGCTTGCTCTTTTCATATTTCAAGTAGGTAAATAAACATTTATTGAGCTATAATTATACTTAACTATGGGTAAGGAGGACTTTCAAGATTTTGGCAATGCGTGGGAGTATCAAGGATGCATGATACCCAAGGACCTTTACTACGATATAGAGAACCAGGTATGGCTCCGCGTTAACGAAGATGGAACCGTTACCATGGGACTTACGGACGTGGGTCAAACGAGGGCAGGAAGACTGCTCCATGCACGTATAAAACCGGTGGGGACTAAGGTCAAGAAAGGAAAGCCTATAGCCACCTTGGAAAGCGGTAAGTGGGCAGGTCCGGTTCCCGCTCTCGTTGAGGGTAAAGTAGTAGAGATAAACCAGCGTGTTGCGGATGACCCGAACTTCATAAACATAGACCCATATGGGGAAGCCTGGATAGTCAAAGTAAAACCTGTGGACCTTGAGAGGGACCTAAAAGACCTCGCTCACGGAGAAGAAGCCCTTGGTAAGATGAGGGAGCATATAGATGAGTGGGATATAGTCTGTATGAGGTGTATGTGAGATGGGAGCAAGTGACAGGCATGTAATACTTCTTGTGTCTCAGTGGTGTCCTACCTGCCCACATGCGGATGCTCTGTGGAGAAAGCTCCAGGAAGAGTATGGCTTTAACTACGAGGTTCTGGATATATCTACCCCAGAAGGACGCTACTGGGTCAACAAACTCATGGTCAGGAGTGTCCCCTCATCTATAGTAGACGGAAAGCTCGCCTTTGTAGGTGTCCCCGACGAGGCTGAGGCAAGGAAGGTTATAGAGGGGCATGAATAGAGTCTTGGAGTAGACCTATAAGGAGTTCCCTATTTCATTGTGTGGTGTATGACTTCTCTGTAAGATAATACTCCCTGAATGGAGGAGAAAGACCGTCTCAAGAGGATGGAAGACCAGATAACAAGCCTGAAAAAGCAGGTGGAAGAGGTAAAATCCCGTATGGAGAGCTCTACGAAACCTGACCGCTTCGGGTGGGACGACTTCATTCAGGAGTGCATAGGTGCTCTCATAGTCGCCTTCCCTATTTCCATGACTGAGGAGATATGGGAGATATCTCAAAGGCTCTCAGGCTTTCGTATATTCCTTATAGTCCTCGGAGCACTTAGCTTGGTTTACGTATTTATAAAGCATTCGAAGCTCCACCGATGGGAAGCTCAGAACATAACCGGCTTCTTACCTCTTAGACTTATCACGAGCTTTCTGATAGCGTTTACCGTATCTTCAGTAGCCTTGCTTACACTGGGAGTCTACCCCAACTTCCTTGATAGCTGGGAGTGGTTCTTGAAAACTTCCGCCCTGGTTACGGTGTTTTCCATAGTAGGTAGTTTGGGTGTGGATATGCTCAAATAGCCTTTGCCAGTCTCTTCCTGTAGTTCTCAAACTCCTCGGGAAACTTCTCCATAGCTTGCTGTATCAATCTACCAGCGACCGCTCCCAGACCGCATATGGACGTGGGCTGTATGTATTTATTGACAAACAGGAAACCTTCCCAGTCCTTCTCGGAAGCATCTCCTCTATATATCCTGTCCAGCAAGTAGGCCTGTTCGTGGCATCCTACCCTGCAAGGTGTGCACTGACCGCAGGTCTCGTGCTCGTAAAACTTGGCAACCTGCAAGCATGCTTCTACTATGTCGTCGTCTTCGGTAAACACTATAACCGTCCCGGTCCCT
>CAYSNS010000149.1:0-4262 GCA_964432395.1 uncultured Aquifex sp.
AGAAGATAGAGAACGATGCGGATGTATTTTTGATAGGAGGCACACCCCGGGAGATAAGGATAGTTCTTGATCCTCAAAAGCTGGAAGCCTACAGGATATCACCCCTATACGTGGCTCAGCTTCTTAAAAGTGCCAACGCTCAGGCGATAAGTGGGAAGGTCAACAAAGGAAACAGGGAGTATTTGATAAAGGTAGGAAACTTCTTCAAGTCAAAGGAGGACGTTGAGAATCTGGTCGTAAGAGTTGATGATGGAAGGGTCATCTATCTGAAAGACATAGCCACCGTCATTGACGGTCCTGCGGAGATAAAGGACTACGTCCTTATGGGGCTGGGACCTTCCGCACACCACAAAGGAATAGAGAGCTCTTCCGAAAACCTTATGCCCGCGGTTACCATAGCGGTTTCAAAAAGAAAGGGAACCAACGCAGTTGACGTAGCGGAGGAGGTTCTCAAACTGGTAGAGCATGCAAAGGGAAAGATAATACCCAAGGACGTTAACATAACCGTAACGAGAAACTACGGAGAAACCGCCAAAGAGAAAGCAAACGAACTTCTTGAACACCTGCTTATAGCTACATTCTCGGTAATACTGCTCATAGCGGTTGCACTCGGTGTAAGAGAGGCATTCGTTGTAGGCATTGCGGTTCCCGTGACCCTTGCTATAGCCCTGTTCCTTAGTGAGATGTACGGATTCACCCTTAACAGGGTTACCCTCTTTGCCCTCATATTCGCCATAGGAATACTCGTTGACGATGCGATAGTCGTAGTTGAGAACATACACCGCTGGTTTGAGATGCAGAAGCTCCCCCCGAGGGATGCGATAGTCCGTGCGACCGACGAAGTGGGAAACCCTACTATCCTTGCAACTTTCACCGTGATAGCTGCGCTAATGCCCATGGCTTTCGTTACAGGTCTAATGGGACCCTACATGAGGCCCATACCCATAAACGCCTCAGTTGCCATGTTCTTCTCCCTGCTGGTAGCCTTCATAATAACCCCCTGGGCTTCCTACAAGTTCCTCAAAAAGGAAAGGGAGCATGAAGAGATAGACATCAAGAGAACCTTCTTCTGGAGACTCTACTGCAGAATCATGGCTCCCATGCTTATGAGCAAAGTAAAGAGATACGCTTTCTACGGCTTCGTTATCGCCCTGCTGGGAGCCTCAATGCTTATGTTCTACACCAAAGCGGTAGTGGTAAAGATGCTTCCCTACGACAACAAGTCGGAGCTGGAGATAGTTCTTGATATGCCCGAGGGCACAACCCTTGAAGAGACCCTGCGGGTGGCAAAAGAGATAGGAGACTACGTAGCCAGACATAACATAGTCACCGACTATCAGATATACGTGGGCACCTCCGCACCCTTTAACTTCAACGGACTTGTGAGACACTACTACCTTAGACAAGCGTCCCACTTTGCGGAGATACAGGTTAATCTCGTCGGTAAACACGACCGCAAGGAACAGTCCCACCAGTTTGCCAAGCTTATCCGCCCCAAGGTTCACGAAATAGCCAAGAAGCACGGAGCCAAATATGTAGCGGTCGTAGAAGTTCCTCCAGGGCCTCCCGTCCTCTCACCCATAGTGGCGGAAGTGTATGCCCCCGACAGGGAAACTCAGAAAGCGGTAGCACTTAAGATTCTGGATATTTTCAAGGACTCGGAGAAGATAACAGACGAGGGTATATACCTTGAACATCCCGCACCTATGCTTAACTTCCGCGTTAAGGAAGACAAAGCCAAGCTCTCGGGCTTCTCCAAGGAAGAGATAGTTATGACCATGAGAGCCCTCATAGGAGGAATGCGGGTAGGAATTCTGCAGAGCACCGACACGGAGCACGTTCCCATAAAGCTCAGGCTCGCTCAGGAGCACAGAGTCCCGGAGATACTGCAGAACTTCAAGCTTGTAAACTCAAAGGGTCAGGCTGTTCCCCTTGCGGAGCTTGTAGAGCTTGAGGAGACAACGATACCCCAGACCATATACCACAAAAACCTGCGCAAAGTTATATACGTAATAGGAGACGTGGCAGGCAGGGAGGAGGCACCCTTCTACGGAATACTTGATGTGAGGGACAAGGTTCTTGGAATAGAAAATCCTTACGGAGATATAGGTGAGCTATGGATGTCACTACCTCTTATTGAGGATAAGGTTTACGTAAAGTGGGACGGGGAGATGCACATAACCCTTGAGGTGTTCAGAGACCTGGGGCTTGCCTTTGGAGTGGCTCTTTTTGTCATGTATGTCCTGATACTGGGATGGTTTAAGAGCTTCAAAACGCCAGGTATAATCATGGCTCCTATACCTCTTACGCTTGTGGGAATAATTCCTGGCCACTGGCTCATGGACAAGGTGATGGGAGGAGTGTTCTTTACTGCAACCTCCATGATAGGCTTTATAGCCCTTGCGGGAATAATAGTGAGGAACTCCATACTCCTTGTGGACTTTGCGGAAGAGAGGATAAAGGAAGGCCTACCCCCTCACATGGCAGTTGTGGAAGCGGGAGTTATAAGGACACGTCCCATACTCCTTACCGCGGTAGCGGTCATAATTGGTGCTTTTGTTATACTCTTTGACCCCATATTCAACGGGCTTGCCATATCGCTGATATTCGGGACCATAGGCTCTACAACGCTGACACTGGTTTTGATACCCCTTATGTATTACGCTTCCAAGACGAAAGGACTTCCACCCACCGAGTGCCCTACTCCAGAGCAGATAAAGAGGGACCTCCTCGCGGACTAATGGGGGAGGCCCTCTCCCTTGATGTGGCCCAGAATGAGCTCAACAGCTTTCTCCGGACAGGTTTCCTCTATGCGAAGGTGAGCCTTTGAGTAGACTTTTTCCCTTTCCTCCATAAGCTTTTTGAGAAACTCTTCTCCTTTTTTTAGCATCGGCCTGTTTCCATCGCCAGCGCACCTTTTCATAAACTCCTGGTAAGATACCTTGAGCCATACCACCAGACCCTTTTCTTTCATAAACTCCATAGCCTGAGGGTTGGCCCCAAGTCCACCTCCTGTGGCTATCACTACATCTTTCCTCTCCGAAAGACCTTTTAGGGTTTTTATTTCTAACTTTCTGAAGTATCCCTCTCCCTTCTTCTCAAATATCTGGGGTATGGAAAGACCTTCTCGTTTTTCTATCTCACTGTCCACGTCCACAAAGTCCCAGTCCAGAGCTCGAGCAAGGAGCTTTCCCACAGTGGTCTTACCACTGCACATAAAGCCCACAAGAAATACCCTTTTTACCTCCACTGGATCTGCACCGAGCTTTTAGCTTAAGTTTAAACCAGTATAAGTTATATATATGATTCTGGAGCTTTGGGACAGCTTCGTAAGCCAGCTCAGAAGTTTCTTTAAGAGGAAAGGTTACCTGGAGGTTTCTACTCCCATTATGTTAAGGTTTCCCAACCTCGATAGTAACGTCGAACCCATAGAAGTGCACGTTCTCTACGGAGCTAAAAAACAAAGAATGTGGCTTCAGACCTCACCTGAATACAGCATGAAGAAACTCTTAGCCCGTTACAGAAGGAATATATTTCAAATAACTAAGGTTTTCAGAAACGGAGAACTGGGCAAGCTCCACCGTCCCGAGTTCCATATGCTCGAGTGGTATAAGGTAGGAGTCACTTACAGGGACCTTATCGAGGAAATCAAGGAGCTCCTCTCAGAGCTTTTTCACTTTCGTAGCTTTGAAGAAAGGACGGTAGCGGAAGTTTTTAGGGAATTTACCGGCAGAGAGTTAAGCACTAAGCGGACAGAACTCATAGATGTTCTGAGAAGCAAGGGACTCAACTACGAAGAGAACGAAGAGTGGGAGACCCTATTTTACAGGGTGTTCATAGAGATAGAGCGCAAAATGGGAAAAGATGTCCCCCTGTTCCTTACGAACTTTCCCCCCGAGCTGTGTGCCTTGGCAAAGGTAGAAAATGGAACAGCTCAGCGTTTTGAGCTTTTCATAAAGGGTGTGGAGGTTGCCAACGGCTGGACAGAGGAAACTAACCCCGATGAGGTGAGAAGACGCCTTGAGAAGGAAGCTAAGAAGAGATATCTGCCCATTGATGAAGCTTTTATAAAGGCTAACGAGGAACTTCCGCCCTGTGCGGGGTGCTCCATCGGTGTTGACCGCCTGTTCATGCTGTGGCTTGGAAAGGAAAAGCTATCGGATGTAGAATTATTTAGCGATGAACTCCTTTGAGCTGTTTCTTGAGGTAGTTCTGAGTTTCTCCGACCTGAAGTGGTCCCAGGTCATGGACGACCTGATAGT
>CAYSNS010000150.1:0-4211 GCA_964432395.1 uncultured Aquifex sp.
AAGGAGGCTAAGATTGAGGCGTTTTGTCCTGATTGATACCTTTCCCGCTAAGGAGGTTTTGGCTTTCGTTCTGTTATTTCTGGGTGTTATGGTGGTTCTGTTTCCAGGATGGACCCTGCGGGACTTCCTCTTTCACGAGGAAAGAGCTAACCTGAGACTCCACGTAAAATACTTGGAAGCTCTTGCAGGTATCCAGCCTTCCCCCGAAGTCCTGGAAGCTCTGGCTTTAGGTTACGCTCAGCTGGGTAGAAGGGAAAAGGTCAAAGAGCTGGTGGAGGGAATTAAGCACTATCCCGGAACAGGATACAGAGCCCTAAGGATAGAGTACGAACTCCTCAAGAGGGACTATTTCTCCGCAAGTTCTGAAGAAGAGAAAAAGGATATAAAAAAGAGATTAGAAGCTCTGCTCGGAGATATGGTAAAGCTCAGCTCAGATGAGGAAACCCTGAAGTGGATATTCCGTGAGAGCGTGTCTATGAATGCGGGGTATGTATCTTTCCTCTCCGCAAAGAAGCTTGCCCTCACAACAGGTGACAGGAAATGGGTAAAAGAGGCCATGACGAGGGCTTTCTATCTGGGCAGATATAAGGACGTGGTTCTTCTCGGAGAGAGATACAAACTTGAGGACAGCTCAACCCTTATTATGATGTTCCGGTCTTACTATCAGCTACGTGACTATAAGAAGGCCTATATCTACCTGAAACTTTACCTGGATAAGAATCCCCAGGACCTACACAGGTTCACAGACGAACTGATATGGCTTACCGCCAAGGTAGGAAAAGACCCTGTTTCACTGATACTGGACATGATAAGAAAAACCCCGAGCAAACAGGACAGGAAGAGACTCATAAGGAAGGCTATAGAGTATTCTCTGGGGACGGGGAACTATTCTCTGGCGAAGAAGCTGATAAGCAGGCATGCTACAAGCTTTGTGTCCGACAAAGACTTTACGAACTTCATAATAAGGTCCGCTCTGGCTACGGGAGACCCAAAGTTTGCAGGTGAGATAGCGGAAAGAATAGCGAGGGCTATGGGGGTGTTCAATGGTAAAGGTAATTAGCCTTGTCCTGCTAAGCTTTCTTGTGGCTTTCGGAGAGGAGGTCTATTATTGTATCCAGCTGGCAAGCTCTAACCGTGCTCAGGACCTTGAGAAGCTCTTTAGACAGGTTCAAGACTTCCCGGACCCCAGGATTGAACTCATACAGGGTATATACACCCTGCGGGTGGGTTATTTCTCCTCTATTGAGGAAGCTAAGGATATATTTCAGAAAGTTAAAGACAGAACCGCTTTGCCTGACCCTTTTCTCAGGAGGTGTGCCTACAAACCCGAGAGGATTGTCTCGGGTAGGAGAGCGGGAGTGAGTCTGGAAGGAGTCTCCTTCGGTGACCGCCAGACTATGAAGCTAATAATCTCAGCCCTTCTGGGCGCGGGTAAGCTTGAAAAGGCTCTCAGAGTGGCGGAAAGAGGAACCTCTCTATTTCCTGAGGACCCTTTCTGGTGGGAGACCTACGCTCAGCTCCTTATATGGAACGACAGGACGGCGGAAGCCTTAGAGCCTCTGGTGAAAGCCTACAAACTTTCCCGCAAAAGGGAACTCTTAAATAGAGCCTTTTACCTTGCCCTTGCACTGAACAGATACGATGTGGCTAAAGAATTGCTTGCGGAAGGAGTAAAGGCGTCTCCAGAAGAGGAGGAGCTGATTTACAGGGAAACGGGAGATGTAGAAGCTCTTATAGAGCTGTTGAAAAGTAAAGGTGACAGGAAGTCAACACTATCCCTTGCGGAACTGCTCTTTGCCCTAGGAAGAAAAAAGGAGGCTCTTGAAACCTTGGAGCGACTGAGTAAAACCTCAGGCAGAGACGCACGTTCCGCCTTGCTGGAAGCTCGTATTCTTTTCTCTCAAAAGCGCTTTCATAGAGCTCTGGATGTTCTGAAGGAAGTCATGAACAGTGCTCCTTCCGACTACGAAGAGTTCTGGGCAACTTTGTCGGACCTGAGCTGGATGATGGGTGATTACGAAACGTCGGAAATAGCAACTATGAAGTTGATAGAGCACAAGAAGGCAAGAGCGGGAGACTACTACAGGGCTGTTGATATCCTTAGCTTAAAGGACCCGCAGAAGGCCATATCCCTTTCGCTGGAAGCCTGGTCAAGGTTCGGGATTCTCCCCTTTTTAGAGAGAGCTGTTGACATAGCTTATCAGGCAAAGAAGTGGGACTTGGTCATAAGGCTGGTAGGAGAACACAGAAAGTTGACTAAAAACAACTACATCCTGCGCCTTTATGCGGAAGCTCTGTTAAAAACCGGTAAGAGAGCCAAAGCCTTTGCCCTGATAGAGAACGCTCTTGAGAAGCACTATACCGATACACTGCTCTCTTACTACCTTTACACCCTTATAGAGCACAGGGAGCATCGCAGGCTGGAGAAGACAATACGGCGCTACATACACAAAGAGCGGGAACTACCCCTTCCTTTTATATACTCCTACCTGTTCCTCCAACAGGGAAATAAAGCTTACAAGCTCTACAGAAGAACAAAGCTAAAGGATAACATCCTCAAGGCGGACATACTCACCCTCCTGGGTAAGGAAAGGGAAGCGAGGGACCTGCGCTTTAGGGAATTTATAAGAATGAAGAAGAAGATAAGAGAGAACCCTGAGCTCCTGCAAGAGCCTGAGTTTCTCAGGAGGTTCCTATACGTAGCGATGGACTTTATTAAAGGTGACAGATACGAGAAAATGCTGTTTGAAGCAAGGGATATACTGCATGAAGACGTCTGGAGGGATATATACCTGTCCTTTCTCTTCAGACATAGCAGATATGAACGAATAAAGAGGCTCGCAAGGATAGAAAAGTATCACCTTGAGCCATGGATGAAGATAAATCTCTACCTTTACCTGGATGACAGGGAAAGTATGAAGGAGCTCTTAGAGAAGGAAGCTCCTGTATTACCGATAAGGGACAGGGTGGAGGCCCTGAGAAGAACCGGAAGCTTTAGCAAGGCTCTCTGGTTTGCCTATCTGGGACTGGAGAACAACCCCGAGGACTACCTACTTTATAAGCAGAAAAGGGACCTTGTGGTTGAGAGTGAGGACAGAATGTCACTGAGAACTTCTTTCCTATCCAGAAAGGGCTACTCGGAGCTCAGGACCGATGGAGAGGTGCTCATAAGGAACTTTCGCAATGGCTTTGGCTTTGGTCTGACCTTTACAACAGCGCTACCCCTATCAAAGGACGGGAACATCCTCAGGAAAGCCGACACAGGTTACAAGGGCGCTCTCTTCTTGGAGAAGAACTTTTCCAACTCAAGACTGCGCTGGGATGCGGGTGTGTTTCAAAGGATAAAACCCGTTCTTTACTCGGAACTGTCCTATGAGGTTTTTGAAGTGAAGAGAACCAATATAAAGCTTAAGCTTGGCTACAACACCGAGACCGAAGACACGCTTTATCTTTATCTGGGTGGGGTTAAGGACTTTCTGCAGCTGGCTCTCACCCACAACGTCACCAACAGAAACTTTTTATACTTAGAGGGTCAGAAGAGCTACTACTACTCTCCTAACAGAACGAAACTCGGGGAAGGGACACTGCTGACCGCAAGCTGGAACTACAAGCTACGCATATCTTACCCCGACTACAGCTTCAAGCTTTACGCTCAGTCCGGAGATTTCTCGTCTACGGGCAAAGAGGGCGACACGAGAAAGATACTTCCCGGGGCGGGCTTTAGGATAGTTCCCGAGTCCTATACAAGCTTTGGGGCGGGCTTTTACTTCGGTTATGAGAACAGGGACTCTTATACCCGCGTATGGAGACCCTTCTTGAGCATAGACATAGGTTACAACACACGCTACGGCTCTCTGATAGACCTGTCGGGAGGTATAGGCGGACAGGTAGCGGACAAGGACAATCTCTATCTGGAGGGTTCTCTGGGGCAGAATATCGGAGGTGTCAGGGAAACTATACTAAGGCTAAATCTCGGATATAACAGATGGTTTTAGCTTCTTCCCTTAAGCTCCCACTCCCATGCGGTTTTTATGATGAAATCAAGATCGTCAAACTCGGGCTCCCAACCGAGAACCTCCCTTATCTTCCTGTTGTCCGCAACGAGCGCAGGCGGGTCACCCTCCCTGCGGGGAGCCTCCACCACAGGAAAGTCAACTCCCGTTACCCTCTTCACAGCGTCTATAACTTCCCTTACGGAGTATCCATGTCCG
>CAYSNS010000151.1:0-4181 GCA_964432395.1 uncultured Aquifex sp.
CGAGGTCTTCCTCAAGGAATCTCTGAAGTTGACTGCGGACGAAGAGCCTGTTCATCGTCCTGTAAAATAATAAAACAAGAGATGGGGGTCCCACTCAATCTTTACTATATATCTCTCAGTTCGGATGTCTGGAGAAGGGTTTACCTTTTGTTGAATGATGTTTTTGGTTCCGATATACCTGACCCAAGGAAAGACTTGGACAAAAGAGACCTCTTGATAAAGTATGGTATTCCTGTTGAAGCTTGGATAGACCTTAGAATCCTTGAAAAGTGGTTCAGAGCCAATATACCTATACCTCTCGTTAGCATGCTTGGCTATATTTTGTCACTACAAAGGGACGATGGGAGTTTTTCTGTAGATAATGTAATGCCAAATTCTGGAGCTACCTACAGGACTATTGAGCTTGCCCTTTTGCTTGGATTTCATGGAGACAGGAGAGTCATGAAGGCGGTTGATTTCTTGGTAAGCTCCCTAATTGATGGGGGTCTTGCCTCTCCCGGTCCTGTTGAAGGCGCGGTGCTTGAGGTAGGGACTACTGCAAGGTTCATGCACATACTTACGAGATTGGTTAAGGACAAGGGATTTGAGAAGTTTGAACCCACAATAGAGGATATGAGGAGGTTTTTGCTTTCAAGGGTTTACATTTCAAACGATGAAGCTGCATGGCATACTGACCTTGATAGAGAAGAAATAGGCGACATTGACAAATGTATAACAGGTGCAACTTCTCTGGCACTTTATGCTATGAGCCTTTTGGATAAACCTGAGGATGGAGAACTTGTAAGTAAGGTTTGCAGGTGGCTCTTACGCCAGCAAAAGGATGATGGAGGCTGGTCTGATGCTAAAGGTGGAACTTCAAACATAGATAATACCTTCAATGTAGTAAGAGCATTGACTCATTCACAAAAGTTTCTTGACAGCCAGCTTGCCTCCAAGGTTAAAGAGTCTCTATCCAAAGCTAAGACTTTTGTTGATTCAATAAACCCTTACGAACTGAGAACTGTCAGCTTAAGGGCAATGTTACTCAGAAGTAGACTTTTAATACATGAGGATCCCCTTCACAAAGGGATCATTGATGCGATAGATGCCCTGATAGACATGAGACTAAATTGGTACTCTCCCGGCAGGCACATCTACAACGAGATACTCATCGCAGGAATATCTCTTGCGGAATGGGTAGGTAAATTACATCTCTGCAATATAAACCCTTATGAAATAGCTAAGGGAAAAGAAAGCAAGTCCTTTAAGTTTCTCTTCTCGTTCCCTGTGGAAATACCTCCCTTCTTTCAGGGGTATAGGGATGGGTTAGGTGAGAGGCTTCTTAACTTCTTAACAAAGCTAAAATGCAACCGATCTTTTATCCGATTTCTGAATGAAAGTGTAACCATTAGAGACATAGTAGCCCTCATTATGGCAACTTTCCTCATGCTTGGTTTATTCTTCAGTGAAGATTTCATTCAGGCGATAGTGCTCCCGAAAAGGAACTATCTTGTAGATATATACTCAACGGTGGTTGTGTCCATCATTTATGGGTTCTGGCTTGTATTAAAGTTCAGGTTTAGAAATAGCATCCCTCATTTTTTTATGACTACCCTGCTGGCACTGGCGATCTCTTATTTTTTAATTGAAGGATGGCTTCAGTTCAGCAATGAGCTTATAATGGATACAGTTAAGTCAAATAAATTACTGCCAGAGTTAAGATTAGTTTTAGTGTTTTCCCTGCTGATTGATGCGGGAAGAAGGCTGATAAATATATCCGAAATAGACAAAATGTTTCTATCAAAGGTAGGCAACAGATGAAACCTCTGATAATTGCTCACAGGGGTTACAGTGCAAAGTTCGCGGATAACTCATGGACCGCCATAAGGTCCGCCTTTGAAGCTGGGGCTGAGATGTGCGAAGTGGATCTTCACCTGACAAGAGATAACAGGGTGTTTATATACCACGATTACTATGTTCAAGGAAGACTAATTGCTGAGCAAACTCTAAGGGAGCTTAAAGATATATTTCCAGACCATCCAGACCTTGAGGAACTTATAGGCTGGGCATTGGATAAAGAAAAGAGGTTCTTGCTTGAGGTAAAGGACAGGAGGATGGTAAGCGTCCTCTCAGATATTCTTAGGCACGTAAAAAAGGATCTGTTCATTGTAGGCTCCTTTGATGCGATTTTTGTGAAGGAGTTTAAGGAAAGGAACCCTGACATTAAGGTCTGCCTCCTTCTCGGAACTGTTCTGAGCGAGACAGCCACCCTTACACTGATCCGAGAAACCAGGGCTGAGTTTATACTACCGGCTTGGGAAGCGAGACACCCCTATCCACAGGAGCTTTTAAGTGATAACTGGATATATTCCCTCAAAGAGAGAGGTGTTCTAACTGTAAGCTGGCACGAAGAGAGGGAAAATGTATTGAAGGATCTCCTCAGCAAGCCACTATACGGTATCTGCACTAACAACCCTCCTCTTGTAAAGAGATTGAGGGACGGAGCATGAAAGGGATTGTAGAGAGGCTCAATAAAAAGCTCACAGTTCCGCTGGCTTACAAACTGAAAGATGTGAACACAATAACCCCGAACAGGTTGACCCTTCTCTCTTTCCTGATTGCAGGGATCCTCGCCCCGATATCTATCGTCGGAGGGTATCTACCCCTTGCAGGGGTTATGGTGTATATTGGAGCGCTCTTAGATTCCTTAGACGGGGATCTTGCCCGAGTGAGGGGAATTACCTCCAAGGAAGGTGCTATACTGGATGCGGTTTTAGACAGATATACGGACTTACTACTTATAGGCTCGTTGATAATCTACGATAGAGAGTGCCTCCTTTGGGGAATTCTCGCTATGATAGGTGCATCCTTAGTTCCTTATATAAGGGCGAAGACCGAGGCTGAAGGTAAAAGCTCAACCGCTACCTTGGGATCGAGGGATGTAAGAAACCTGATCCTGCTGGTGGGGTTGCTTTTGAATGCACCATGCTTAACTTTAATTGTGCTTGCTATAGTGTCAAATATATCCGCCCTTCACAGGCTACTTCATGCACTTAAGAGGTAGCCGTGATGAAGTGTGTAATACTCGCGGCGGGAAGAGGTAGCAGGCTCAAGCCTATAACCAGCTACATACCCAAACCCTTGTTACCGGTAAACCATGGGCGTGTGATAGATAGGGTTATAAATTATCTATCCTGCGGGTGTAAAGAAATACTCCTCGTAACTGGACATCTCCACGAGCTACTTGAAAGGTATATAGTGAGAAGGTACCCGAACGTTAAGCTGGTGAATGTTGATCGCATAACTCCCGGCAATCTTCATACTCTATTGCAAGTTCGGGATTTCCTGAGCGGTGAAGAATTCGTTATCGCAAACGCGGATCACATATTCCCTGAGGAAGTGTGGAACTTCTTTCCTAAGAAAGAAAATTCGCTTGAGCTTGCCTGTCACAGCAGTGGAACGAGAGCTTTTCTTGAGGACGAGATGAAGGTGAAGGTAAAAAATAGCAAGCTCGTCAGGATGGATAAGAAGCTTGAAAACTACGAAGGAGCTTACACCGGACTTGCCTACGTAGGTAAGGATAGTACAGATATCTTCTGGGAGTCCGCTGAAAAAGTGTCAGCACAGCGAAGAGATGAAGCCAAAGTTGAGGATGTTTTCAACCTTCTTGCAGAAAAGGAAGTGCCAGAAGTGGTCTGGATAGATAACATCCGATTCTACGAGATAGATACTATAGAGGACCTCAGGAGGGTGTGGAATGAAGCCAAGGCTGGTTCTTTTTGACCTTGACGGAACCTTGGTTGACAGCATGGGAATATATGCGGAGAAAGCCTCTGAACTCATAAGAGAACACTACGGAATTTCTAAGGAGGAGGCAAAGGAACTGTATCTTAAAACCTCCGGACTTCCCTTTATAAAACAGCTGGAGATCATGTTTCCAGGAGATAGTAGAAATAAGCATGTTGCTGAAGCCTTTGAGAGCTGGAAAGGGCATATCTTAGAGGATTTAGAGATTCATCCTGAGGGCGTTGAGGTCATAGATCAACTTAACAGAATGGGTATAGTAACGGCGATATCTTCCAACAACCTTAAGGAATACGTGGAGGATATAGTCAAGCGCAGCGGAGCACAGCCGAGGTATATCTTAGGATGGGACGGTAGAGACTTTACAAAGGGCAGGCCTCATGTGGAATATCTTGAAA
>CAYSNS010000152.1:0-4160 GCA_964432395.1 uncultured Aquifex sp.
CTCCCGGGGTGTGCCTCCTATCAGAAATACATCCGCAACGTTTTCTATCTTCTTTATCTCGTTCTGGAGTGTGGAGGCCAGCCTTCTGAGGGAATACCAGTCGTAGCTTTCTCCCCAGAGAGTGAGCGTGACTATGGGAACGTCGTCTATGGACATGGGCTTTATCAGGGGTGGCAAGACAACACCTGGCGGAGCCAGGTCCATTGCGGACATCATCTTTGAGTTGAGGTCTACAAGGGCCTTTACCGGGTCCGTTCCCACGTAGAAACGGGCGGTAACTATGGCCATGTCGTTCATAGAAGCGGAGTATATATATTCAATATCCTTTAGTTCCCAGAGTTTCTTCTCCAGAGGTATTACAACCCTGCTCTCCACCTCCTCCGGTGTAGCTCCGGGATAGGAGATGAATATATCTATCATAGGCACGATGATTTGAGGCTCTTCTTCCTTGGGAGTTGTAAGCACCGCAAAGAATCCGAGAGCTAGGGAAACCAGTATGAGTATGGGAGTGAGCTTTGAGTCTATGAAGTAGTGAGCGAGCCTTCCTGCCAGTCCGTACATCCTTTAACCTCCTATCCTGCACCCGTCACAGGCTTTTTCAATCCCCTCTACCACTATGCGTTCGTTACCTTCCAGCCCTGACAGGACTTCAACCTTATCCCCTATGCTCCTTCCGAGCCTTACGAACCTAAGCTCAAGGGTTTTGTCGGGCTTGACCACCCACACACCCGTAAAGTCCCATCTTCTGTATACAGCCTTTAGAGGTATGAGCACCGTCCTCCTTACGGGCTCTTCTATGTAGACCTTTGCGAAGAACCCGCCTTTGATGTCTTTGTCCTCAAGGAGAGCTTTCAGCTTAAAGGTTCTGTTTACGGGGTTTACCGAGGGCTCTATCTCAACTACCTTTGCCTGCGTCCACCTGTTTAGACTTTCTATGTATACCTTTAGGGTATCTCCCTTTTTTATCTGTCCGTAGAGTTTCTCGGGGAGGCTCACCTCCACCTTGTAAGGGGGCTTTTCGAGGACAAGCAGAGGGTAGCCGGGTTTTGCCAGGTCTCCTACGTCCGTGAGCTTGGAAACTACGTAGCCACTAAAGGGAGCCTTTATCTCTGTGTAGGATAGGTTTGAAGATACCGCTCTGAAGTTCTGCTTGGCCATCTCTATGGCGGACTTTGCGGACTCCAGCTGTGCCTGAGAAGCCTTGAACTTCGCCTCGATCATATCAAACTCGTGCTGGGTTATAGCCTTAGCTTCGAGGAGCTTCTTGAACCTTTCGTAAGTTTTCTTGGTCGCTTCGTAGTTGGCAAGAGCCATGTTGTAGCTCTTCTGTGCCTGAATAACCTGCTGGCGTGCGGACTCTACCTGAGCTTTTGTATCACGTGGATCTATCCTGATAAGGAGCTGTCCCTTTCTTACCGAGTCCCCCTCTTTAACGTATAACTCGCTTACAAAGCCCATTATACGGGTAGATAGCTCCGCTCTGTCGGAAGGGACCACCGTTCCCGCAAAGGTCATGTAGCTCTTTTTGAGGACCTCTACGGAGGTAACTTTTATGCCTTCTACCGTTTTGCTTTCCTTTTCAATCTCTTTTGCGGATATCCTCGGATGAAATACGCCTGCAAGCCAGAGAACTATAACGAGGACCGGCAAGAAGAGAAAGAAAAAGTATTTCCCGAAGCTCCTCATCTTATCACCTCCTTAAATATGCCTGCTCCTAAGAGAGCTTTCCCGTAGCTAAGATTACATCTGTAAAGAGCCTGTAAATAGTCAAAACGGGCGTTTTCAAGCTGTGTTTGAGCGTCCAGCAAGTCTACCATACGGGCAAGCCCATTCTCGTATCTTGTTCTTATTATCCTGACAGCTTCCTGGGCGGACTTCAGCCTTGCTTCTGCGGACTCAAGGGCGGTAAGGGAGGTTTCGTATTCCGAGTAAGCTTTATCGACTTCAAAGAGTATGGCCTTCCTTAAGAGCTCCCTGCGGGCAAGCAGCATTCTTTCTTTCTCCCGGAAGCTCCGTGCTTTGTATATGGGGGAAAGGCCGGTGTTAAAGCTGAGAGATACCTTGACACCAAACATATAACCGCTACCCTGAGAGCCGAAAGGTGTATCCTTGTCGTAGAGATTGTAAGAAGCAAAGGCAAATATCTGGGGGAGCGTATCTCCTACCGATGCTCTGTAGCCCTCCTTAAGAATCCTGAGAGAGTCTTCCAGAGCTATCAGGTCCTGTCTGTTTTTCAACGCCTTCTCTTTGAGCTCGGACAGATTGAGAGGCTTGCACTCGGGCAAACGAGGATAGGTGTAACCTTCGTAGTTGGTATCGGTAACGAGAGAAAGGGCCTTCAAAGCTACCTTCCTTTTGTTTTCCGCTTCCGTGAGCTTTTCCTGAGCCTTTTTCAGGAAGACCTCCGCCCTCAAAATATCTGACAGCAGGGCCATGCCTACCTTGTGGAGTTTTTTGGCAATCCTGAGATGTTCTTGGGCATCGTGAACATTCCTGCGGGCTACCTCAACTGCGGAGTTTGCAAGGGAAACTCCCAAGAAAGCTTCATAAGCTTTAAACAGGACCTCTTCCTGCTTTCTCAGGAAGGTCTTTTCCTGAGCCTGCTTTTTGTAAAGGGCCATATTTTTGAAAGCTCTCAGCTTCCCTCCCAGCCATAGGGGAAGCTCAAGGCTTAGCTTGGTTTCAAAGTTGTTTACAGCGGAGGGATTGTTAAGATTTGCGGGTGTAAAGTCCACGGGCGTTATACGCTCCTGATTGAGCTTTGTAAAGAGAACGTAGGCGGGTATATCGGTTCTGGTAAAGCTTTCTTCTACCTTCAGGTTAGGAAACAGCTGTGCCCTTGCGGACTTGTATTCCAGCTCGTAGGATTTAAGCTCATGCTTTAGGGCCTTCAGCTCAAGGCTATTTTTGAGCGTATCCTCTATAACTCTCTCAAGGGTCAGCTCCCCTCCGAAGGCTATGGACAGGAGCAACATTACCGTCAGCCATATCATCTTCATCCCTCCATGAATTCAGAATATAAGAATATTCTTATATCCTTATAAAGTCAACCCCCGCTGAAAGATTCTCCACTCCGCTTATGTAAAGAATATAATGAAGTTCCCATGGATATGCTCAAGGAGCTTCTTACAACGCTTGCGGGAAAAAAGCTGAGCAGGGAAAACTATCCCGATTCCGTATTTGAGGAGTTCTTAGCCTTCAGGCTTAAGCTGGGTTCTCTGGAACCCGTGAGACATCCTTCAATGCCTGACCCGAACACACTCATGCACATTGAGTATCAAAAGCGGGTTGTCATGAGAAACACGAAGCAGTTCGTAGAAGGGCTTCCCGCCAATGACGTGCTTTTGTGGGGAGAAAGAGGAACGGGCAAGTCTTCCCTAGTAAAGTCAATGCTCAAGCCTTTTCATGCGGAAGGACTCAGAATAATACAGGTATACAAATTGGACATAATGTCCCTGACCGACCTCTACGAGGTTCTTAGGAACAGAAAGCAGAAGTTCATACTCTTCTTTGATGACCTTTCCTTTGAACCCGAAGATGAAAGCTTCAGGCTACTGAAGTCCCTCCTTGATGGAGATATTGAGGAAAGACCGGATAACATACTCGTTTATGCAACTTCAAACAGAAGGGGAATAGTTGTAGATAAGGACAGCCAGGAAAAGTTTCCCTCCGAGAGCCTGCAGGAGAGGGTATCCCTTGCGGACAGGTTTGGCATAAGGCTCGGCTTTTTCCCCTTCAGTAAAGACAAGTATATGGATATAGTTTTTGATTGTCTGCGTAGAATGGGTATAGACGCTGATAAGAAGGTTGTAGAAAAAGAAGCCATAAGATGGGCAACTGAGAGGGGCAGTTTCTCGGGCAGAACCGCCGTCCAGTTTGCAAAGGATTTTGCAGGCAGGTTTAACCTTTCTTCTTGAGGTCACCTACGGTGAGCTTGTGCATTCTTTGTAGAAACTCAATAAGTCTTTGCTTGTGGTAGTCTTCTTGGTTGTTTATCCAGTTGAGTAATCTTTTGAGCGACGGATCGGAAATCTGTTCCGCTACCTTCAAGTATTCCTTCTTAGAAGCTTCTTCGTAAAGAATGTGTTCTTCAACGTTTCCTTTTCCTGCGGATGGTGGCACGGACAGGTCGGGCATACCTCCCATCTCTCCGAGCTTCT
>CAYSNS010000153.1:0-1831 GCA_964432395.1 uncultured Aquifex sp.
TATAAGGGATTGAAACACCGACGGAATTGGACAGACGCAGTCCAATACAATCAAACGTTTGTTAGGTGCCTGTAAGGGATTGAAACTTTTAGGCGGAAATGAGGTATCTCCTTAAAAGTCCAGTTCATCAAATCTTGATTCACCGAGGATTTCCAAGTTTCTTATATGTCTTTTCATACCTTCAACTATATCAATAAGGTCTTCAAACCTATCGGGTGAGGCTATTATATCAACCACACCTTCACCCTTTTTTCTTGTTCTTGTGAGAGCTACCCTATCAAGACCATCTATAAGAGAATTAAGGAACCCTACCTCATCTATGGGAACCTTCACAGTAAGTATTCTGGCTTTTACCTCTTTACTTCTTTCGTTCATACCTAACTATCTTGGCGTTAAAAAGCTTCATGACTTTTAGAACAGGCTCGCTGAGTCCCTCTTCTGGTCTTTTTTTTTCTCAAGCTTAAACTCAACTTGGGGGATTTCTCTCCTGAGCTTTTCAAACTCTTTCCTAAAGGCATCGTAGGTCCCTTCGTCCATTATAAACGTGATGTGTTCTCCTTCCTTTACAACCTTAGACGAATCTATCGCTTTCCGAGCCAACGGCGTTAGTCTTTTCCGTATCTCATCTTCCAAAGACTTCTCCTTGGAGCTTTTCACCTCTTCTACTCTTTCAATTTCTTGCGAAATCAGACCTCCCTTAATAATCTCCGATATGGGCACTATGTCCTTTATTAGGGAGGACTTTATTATCGCCAGCTCATAGGCTCTTAGCGGTGTTCTCGTTCTTGCATCGAGCTTACCTCTGTTTACCACGGTCTCCAGATAAAGCAGAGCTTCCAGAGGGTATGACAGAAACTCCTCGTAGTCATGGGGCTCATCAACAATCCCAGAAGGGTTCCTTAGACTTTTCACCAGTATTGCGTTTCTCAACTCCTCCTCAACCGTGTCCCAAACCTTTGAAAGGTTATAACCTTTGTAGTATGCCTTCCTAAGAATATTTAGGGCTCCGTCCACGTCAGAATCAAGCATGCACTTGATAAGCTCCTTTATTTTAGCTGTGCTCAACACTCCGAGGGATTCTTCCACTATCTCGGATGTAATCCTGTTATCACCGAGGGTGCTCGCCTGGTCAAGTAAGGATGCAGAATCCCTGAGAGAACCCTCAGAAGCCCTGGCTATGAAGCGAAGAGCTTCTTCCTCACACTCTATATTTTCGCGGGAGCATATACCTTTAAGGTATAGGACTATGTCATCTTCATTAACCCTGCTGAACACTATACGTTGACAACGGGAAAGTATCGTGGGAATAATCTTTTCATACTCGGTGGTGCATAGGATAAATACCGTTCGTGGAGGAGGTTCCTCAAGGGTTTTCAGAAGGGCATTGAAAGCTTCCTTGGTAAGCATGTGAGCTTCATCTATTATGTAGACCTTAAACCTCCCCTTTATAGGTGTGTAAGATACCGCCTCCCTTATAGCCCTTATGTCATCAATACCTCTGTTAGAAGCAGCGTCCATCTCGATAAGGTCCGGGAAGCTTCCTCTGTCTATCTCAAGGCAGTTCTCACATTCTCCGCAAGGTTCACCGTCGGAAGGGTTCATACAGTTAAGAGCCTTGGCAAGTATCCTTGCTACCGTGGTCTTTCCCACTCCCCTGGGACCTGCAAAAAGATAAGCGTTAGCTACCTTACCGCCCTTAACCGCATTCTTGATAATTCTGACCGGAACATCCTGGCCGATAACTTCCCTGAAGTATCTGGGTCTGTATTTTCGTGCAAAGGGTATATACATCAATGCCCTCTTCCTTCCATCTTAGAAATCTGGTCTTCCA
>CAYSNS010000153.1:1931-4055 GCA_964432395.1 uncultured Aquifex sp.
GTTATTGCCAGGGTTACAAGCTCCTTGTAGAACTCCCTCAGGGATAGTTTGCCTTCCTTCCTTTGAGCTTTTAGGGTGTTGAGCTTCGCTTTGAGTCCTTCAGACGACATGGGAGCCTCCTGTGGGAAGATTTTACCCCGCACCCGAGACGGCAGGCTTACCCTTGCTCCCTTTCGGGCCTGGGGGGGTTCACCCTGTCCCGTTGCGGGGCTTCTTATAAATATATCTCACTTTCAATCAACTAAAGAGCTTCCTTGATAAGCAGTTCCGCTATCTGGACAGTGTTAGTCGCCGCACCCTTACGTATGTTATCCGCCACCACCCACATAGCAAGCCCCGGCTCAAAGGCCATGTCTTTCCTTATCCTACCCACGAAGACCTCATCCTTGCCCTGGGCATCCACAGCGAGGGGATACTCCGCTTTAGCGGGCTCGTCCACCACTACCACACCCGGCGCCTTTGACAGAAGCTCTCTTGCCTTTTCAGGAGATATATCCTTCTTGGTTTCCATATGCAGAGCCTCAGAGTGAGAATAGAAGACGGGAACTCTAACTGCTGTTGCGGATACCTTTATGTTTGAGTCGTGCATTATCTTCCTTGTCTCGTTAAGCATCTTCAGCTCTTCCCGCGTGTAGTCCATATCCATAAAGACATCTATATGAGGAACACAGTTGAAGGCTATCCTCTTTGCTATGTGCTTTGCTTCGGGAATTGGGTCTCCGTTGCACCAAGCCTTTGTTTGGTCTTGTAGCTCTTTTATCGCTTTAGCTCCCGCGCCAGAGACGGATTGGTAGGTAGCAACGACCACCCTCTCTATGCCTGCATAGTCGTATATGGGCTTCAGAGCGACCACCATCTGAATGGTAGAACAGTTAGGATTGGCTACTATTCGCTTTTTCTGAAAACCTTTCACGTCTTCGGGATTAACTTCGGGAACTACAAGGGGCACGTCAGGGTCCATCCTCCAGGCGGAGGAGTTATCTACAACCACAGCCCCGTCCGAAGCAAATCTCGGGGCAAACTCCTTACTTATAGAACCTCCCGCGGAGAAGAGAGCTATATCTATTCCTTTAAAGGAAGGCTGTTTTGAAAGGGCTCTGACTTCATACTCATTTCCTTTGAAGACGAGCTTCTGACCCTCCGAGCGTTCCGAAGCAAAAAGAACAAGCTCATCAACGGGAAAGTTCCTCTCCTCAAGAACCTTGAGAAAGGTCCTTCCTACTTCACCTGTAGCCCCTACTATGGCAACCCTGTAGCCCATAGCAGAGTATTTTAACCCGAATAAGGGTTTATCAAAAAGCGGACATCTCTGTATCGCATATATCTATAATTTTCTTTATGCTCAGAATAAGAAAGAGAGCTCTGGACAAAATTCTTGCTCTGGCGGAGAAGGATTACCCCTACGAGACCTGCGGGCTTCTTTTGGGTAAAATCGCAGGTGATGTAAGAACCGTATTCGGAGCCTATGAGACACCCAACGCAAACCCTGACCGAAAGAACGACCGATATGAGATAAACCCCAAGGACTACATGAAGGCGGAGGACAAGGCAAGGGAGTTCGGGCTTGAGATAGTGGGTGTTTACCACTCCCATCCAGACCACCCCGACAGACCCTCTCAGTTCGATGAAGAAAGGGCCTTTGAGGGCTTCTCTTACATAATCGTGTCCGTCCAGCAAGGAAGGTGGACATCTTACAGGAGCTGGGAACTGATAGAGGGAAAGTTTAGGGAAGAGGAGATTCAGGTCTTTGGAAACTGATGGGAATTTATGAAACTCTAAAGGCTCTTGAGGTTATAGGTCTGGGAGAGCTTTACCTAAGAGGAATAGCGAAACGAAAGAGCAAACACACTGTCTTGCAAGAGCACTTTAACTCTTTCAAGGACTGCACCAAGTGCCCCCTCCACGAGAACAGAACCCAAGTTGTCTTTGGAGACGGTAACCCTGAATCTCCAGTAGTGTTCGTGGGTGAGGCTCCCGGAGAGGACGAAGACAGGCAGGGGAGACCTTTTGTGGGGAGGGCGGGTAAATACCTGAATAGAAAGATTGAAGAAGTTCTCGGACTGAGGAGAGAAGAGGTTTACATAACCAACGTCTGCAAGTGCAGACCGCCGGGCAACAGGAAGC
>CAYSNS010000154.1:0-2924 GCA_964432395.1 uncultured Aquifex sp.
CGGGGAAGAGTAATTAACGATCCTGACACCTAATAAACGCTTCCCGTCAGGATGCACTCCGCAGATAGCTAACTTGATAAATAGCGTGTAATCCTACGCTCTCATGCAATCAAGAGCCTTCACCCCAAGAAAAGCCTCCGTGCATCCTGACAAGTTCCTTATTTCCTCGTCAGGATACGTTGACTTACTCTTACAAGGGTTGCAAAAACTTTTAGCCCCTATCCTGACATGTTAAGGGCTGTGAAACAAAAAATATTTTTAACAAATGCTTTAGCATTTGTTAGAGCTTCTTTCTTCTTTTTTAGCAAATGCTGAAGCATTTTCTATCCGCAGTTTTTCAGAAACCACCGTTAAGCTGTCAGGATAAGGGTTGGGATTTTCTCCAATCCTTGTGGGAGTAAGTTCAGGCTTCCTGACGGGGAAGCTATTTTCTTCGTCAGGGAAAGCCTCTTCTCCGTCATTTCCTGACATGTTCTCTGTCGTTCCTGTACCTGACAGGTTCCGTAAGCCTTATGAATTCTATACTTCCTCGCAATTCCTGACGGGTTCTGACAACATAACCGCTTTTACCTGTCAGGACATATTAGCTTACTCTTACAAATGTTAGGGAAGCATTTAGCCCCTCTCCTGACGGGTTAGAAGGCTTGTTTAAAATATCTACTCATTCCCCGGGACATGACCATCTGTCAGGGAAGAATGGAGAAGAAAAAACACCCCCTTAACTTGTCAGGTAAGTACATAAGTTATTGATACAAATAGAAAATCGTCCTGACAAGTAAAACAAATACCCCGTCAGGAATACCTTGTAACCCGTCAGAAAATGACACCTGACACCTTCCCGACGGTTTATTTACTTGACTTTCTCTAAAAACTGAGGTATAATGTAGTATGTCTAAGACATTTGGAGGGCTGTGCTATGGAGTTCGGCCTTGCTTTAGCTAAGGAGTTTTTAGCGGTAGAAGAAGACAAGAGGAGGCTTGAAAACCTTTCTGAGAGCCTTGCCTATCAAAGGTTTGCAGAGGAGCTGGGATTTAAGGTGATGGTCATAGGGGACAGGGCGTTCACGACCGCAAAGGAATTGATGAGGGTGTTCGGGTATAAGGAGCACAGGTCTGTCCATAACCTTTTACAGAAACACGAAATAAGGACTTATACTGTTCGGGACGTACTCCAAATCGTTGAACCGCAAGGCTCTTTCCAATGTCATCGGAGCGATGACATTGGACAACCTATTGATACTCAACAACTTGAGGAAATCATTAGAAAGACTTTTGGGCTGGAGCATATTCCTGCCCTCTACAGAGCAAAGTTCATAGACTACCGAGGCTTTCTCGTTCTGGGCATGTATTCTCAGGCTGAGAACGGGGATGTGGTAAGGAACTATCTTCTTGAGGCGGAGAGGGAGTTGAGGAGGAAAGCGGTGGAAGGTGTCAGGAGTGAGGATGAGTTTTTGAGAAGGCTCAAGGAGTATGCTCCCTATCTTGATGGGATAAACAGGCTCATAGGCAAGCTTCCCAAGAAAGAGCAGGGGAAAGCAGCAAAGCATACGCTGATAATGATATTCGGGGAGGAGATTTTTGAAGAAAAAGAGGAAAAGGAAGCTCTAAATCTCAGAGAGAGGATAGTCAGAACCATAGTTAACCTTGATGACCTGAAAGACATGAAAGTAAAAGGTGGCTACCTGTGGGTGGAAGGTAAGAAGTTTATAGAAATTCTCAAAAAGGCAGGGCTTTCCATTCAGGGAAACAAAATAAAGGAAGTCAGAGAAAAGCTCGGTTTCGGCGTGAAGAGGAGCAGTGAATATCGCTACACCCTCATTCCTATAGACTTCTTCCCCGCCGACTTTCTGAACAGGGTGGGAGGGGTTTGATATGGGCATGATTGAAATGCTTGCCTTCATAGTAATCGGCTACCTTGTAGTGGGCTTCTTCTTACTCAAGAAGCTTGAAAAGACGAAAAAAGAGGTTAGGGAGTGATGGTGATTTTGTCCTCTTTTAAGAAATCCGGGAAAGTCATGGAAAGGCTGGGAATGGAAAAAGACGGAGTGTTTTCCGTGGCAAGGTTCCAGCCTAAAGGCATGAGATTTAAGGAGCTTGAATTTCTGTCAGCAACCGATGAGCACGGAAATCCTTTGAGACTGAGGCACCTATCTCCCGAAGAATACAAAGAAGCATATAGACAAAAACTGAAGAGCAGGTGGAAAGAAGTAAAGATGTGGCTGGAGGACCTGAGAGAAGAAGAGGATATAGTTCTTCTTTGCTGGTGCCCTCATTCCAGAAGTTCTGCAAAGCTCCTTGAGAAGGAAGGGAGATTTTTCTGTCATACGGGACTTATCGGAAGGCTCATAAATAACTATCGCCCCGACATCACCGTTGTTCTTGACGAGGAAAGGGAAAGGTATCTGGCACAGGAGTGGAAGCCTTCCCGCTACAGCTTTCTTTCTGAAATCTCTTCCATCCCGCCCGAGGCGGTAAGGGGATTTATAGAAGAGCTTATCTTCAGGAGAACGAAGAGAAAGGTGGGGATTGACCTTTACGGGAACGGTCAGGGCTTTATGCACTACGGGGAGGAGCACCTCCCCTTTGAGCTTCACTCTTTCAAAAGAGGAGAGGTGGTCAGAAAAGCTCTTCTCCTTACCTCTTACGTGGAAGAGATAGATAGCGGAGAGTTTATACCTTTTTGAGGGAATCCTATGGGAGATAAGAGCTGGAAAAGGAGGAAAAGATGAACTTGGAGCTTTTTGAGGGAACCGCTGTTAAATTATCACATATGGGTAGGTTTGTAAACGGTAAACTTGAGTTCTATTACATAACGCACATAGACAATTTGAGGTCTATTCTTGAAAAAGGTCTTTATTCGCATAACAAGGTTCGTGAGCTGAGAATTTCATACACACCTATCTCCGATGAAGAAGTTATGAAGAT
>CAYSNS010000154.1:2934-4047 GCA_964432395.1 uncultured Aquifex sp.
AATAAGAAGGGAAAGAGGTCTTCATGATTATGTGAACCTCTACATTAACCCAAGAAACGCCATGATGTTCAGGATAGTTCAGAGCACAAAAAACATTGCTATTCTGAGTATAAGTGGGGAGGTTCTTGGGCACTGTAAAGACATCAAAATAAGCATAGGAAATGTGGCTTCGGGAAGTTCAATCATAGTTAGTCCTGGGGAAATAAAGAACCTTGCCCGGTTCTTTGCAGATGTTAGGAGCATAAGGGACTGGGTCTCGGAGTACTCATCCATAGACATATCCAAGTATGTAAAAACAACCATGAGGTTTCTTTCACCTAAGGTTTTTCTCCAATCGGAGGATCTTGTAAGAGATCATGTCCCTCCTCACTACTTTAAAGCTGTGTACGTCCCTGACCAGGAGAAAAAGGAGCTTTTAGGAGATTTAGGGATGCATGTGATAGCGTCCCCCGATCTCTTTTTCTTGCCGGAGAGAAAGGAGCGGGTTACGGAGAATATATGGATAATACGGGGGGATATGTTTACCAGCGGAATGCAGACACTTACCGTAAGTGTGAATACGGTCGGAGTTATGGGTAAAGGACTTGCGAGTAGGTTCAAGTATATGTATCCCGGAGCCTATGTAGTTTACGAAAGGCTCTGTAAAAAGGGGAAGCTCAGGCTCGGCAGTCCCGTAATATATGTTCCCGAGGAAGAAGAGTTTCAGGGAAGGAGGTTCCTGTTCTTTCCTACCAAGGGACACTGGCGGGAAAAATCAAGGCTATCTATGATAGAGAAGGGGCTTGATTGGTTTGTAAAGCACTATAAGGAATACGGTGTTGAGTCCATAGCCTTTCCCGCTTTAGGGTGCGGACTGGGAGGACTTAAATGGGAAGAGGTCGGACCTCTTATGGTTCGCAAGCTATCTACGATTGATATACCCGTTGAGATATATCTTCCCGAAGAACGAAAACCCCGTGAGGAGTATTTCACGCGTGAATTCTACTTTCGGGGAACCTCAAATGTCTGACAAGAGCTGGAAGAGATGGGAAAGAGAGGTGGCCAAGTGGTTCGGCGGTAAGAGAAACCCTCTTTCGGGAGGAAACAACTACGACGACAGGGGAAGGAAGAGAT
>CAYSNS010000155.1:0-4036 GCA_964432395.1 uncultured Aquifex sp.
CAAGCGGTGGGAGTGACTATCTGATAGTTCTTTATCTTTCCGTTCTCTATGACTATCCAGTCCTGAAGTGCGCCTCTCGCAGCTTCTGTTCCTCCGTAGCCCTTACCTTCGGGAAGCTCCTGCGGTTTCTTGTAAAACACATCTTCGCTAAAGTCAATCTTCCCGAGCCACTCTTTTACCCATACATAATACTTGACAGCTTCGTGCATCCTCGCCAGAACCCTTACCATTACGCTCGGACCTATGGTTTCCACTACGTTCCTTATCAGCGGGTCGTAGTCCGCATACTTGCTTACGTTTTTGACCTCTTCGTATCCGCATACTACCTGCCTTGCAAGGGGTCCCGCTTCCAGGGGAACGGGTTCCCCGTCAATCAGGTATCTGGGGGACTTTGCCCATGAGTACTTACCCTTTTGCTTTGCATCTTCCGGGTCAAGGGGAACGGTCTCTCCGTCCCATGGGTGGAGCAGGGAAGAGCCCTCAAAGTAAGAGTGGGTTACGTCTTCCCTTATATTCATCTGGTCAAAGACATGGTATTTACCGTTGTGAACCACACCCGAGGGAGAGATGAGGGCGGAGTTTCTGTCTTCTATGGTGGACTTGGGATAGGCTTCTGGATTTATGTAGGTTCCACAGGCAAGGAAGTTCCCTACTCCCGCTCCGTATTTATCAAGGCCGTTCTCCATGCAGAATCTTATGAACAGTCCGCAGTCGGAGTTTTTGTGACTTTCGTTCTCCTCAAGCCAGTTGAGGATATCCTCCCACGTTTTGTTCTCAAGCCATCTTTCCACCGAACAGCCGAGCCATACCTTTTCGAGCCACTCGGTCCTGTATCTCTCAAGGAAGGCGTGCGCCCTCGTTATGTGGTCAAGCTGAGGTGCACACATGACACCTCCGGGAACCATGAAGGAAGAGTGAGGCCACTGACCACCGAACATGGCGTATATCTTGACAGGTATGGCGGAGGTTTCCAACCCGACCTTGTAAGAGGTTCCTACAAATGGTGCCCATCTCTTTACCACCTCGTCGTAGAGGGAGCTCTTTGCGTAGTTTTTATTGGTGAGGTCTATGGCAAATATGGCGTAAAACCATCGGGGAACGGACTGGAGCGTTTCACTTGCCTGAGCTATATTCCTTATCCACCAGCCGTTGGGAGGAACCTCGGTGCTCCAAGCAGTGTCGACCGCCTGAACCGCCTTGTAAAGATGGGAGCCTCCGCATATTCCGCAGACCCTCGGAGTAACTATGAGTCCCGCAAGGGGGTCCTTTCCCCGCAGGATTATCTCAAACCCTCTGAACATAACCGCCTCTACCTTGGTATCTACTACAACACCGTCCTCAACGAAAACATCCGCTCTAACGTCCCCCTCAAGCCTGGCCAGGGGGTCTATAACTAAGTGCTTCCTCTTAGCCATAGCAAGACACCTCCTTTTATCAGACAACGAACATATCTTCGGTGGCCCACTTGGGCGCAGCTACCCTTGCAACTGCAGCATGAAGCATGTAGGTAAGCTTGTCACTCTCGTGAACGGTCTCTTTGGGTATAACTCCTGCAACCTTCTGAGTCTTGAATACGGTTCCCGGCTCAAGGTTGAACCACGGGAACTCAAACTCTGTGCATCCCAGGCAAGGGTGACCCGACCTTTGCTTTGAGCTAACCCCGTTCCAGAGAATCCTGTTGCAGGGCGCGTGGGTCATGGGACCCCTACAACCCATCTCGTAGAATAGGCATCCCTTTCTCGTTCCCTGCCCGAACTCCTCGGTTGCTATCTTCCACTCAAAGAACTGCACTCTGGTGCAACCTGTTTGAGAGAAGGTTTTGAAGAAGGTCATGGGTCTGTTGAACTCGTCCAGTTCAAGGTCCTGGGCCCTTCCAACAGCCAAGGCCACGAGCACCTGAGTAATCCAATCGTAGTGTGCGGGACATCCAGGGATGTTTATTACCGGAAGCCCTCCCTTTGAGACGAAATTCTCACCTAAAAATCCACCCTTCTTGGACTTGTGAAACTGGAGGCCTGTGGACTCGGTAGGGTTGGGTGGAACCGCAGGAATGTTACCCTGACAGGCACAGTTTCCTACCGCAACTACGAAGTTGGCTGTGTGTGCCAGTTCCCATACCCAGTCTTTCATGGGCCTTCCTGCGAACATGTTGTATCTTCCCGTTCCGTTCGGTCCCTGAATAACCGTTCCTTCAAAGACGAAGATGTCCAAGGGAATCTTCCCATCCAGTATATCCCTCAAGAGTGCCTGTAGCTGGTCTCCCATCTCAAGACCTGCGGATGGATGCCAGAGTATCTCTATGCCGAAGTCGGTAACAAGGTCACAGACGGAAGGGTATTCCGCATTTAAAAAAGACATGGTGTTTCCATTACATGCTCCTCCGTGGAGCCAGAGAACGGTAGCCATATCCCAACCTCCTGATGCTTTTTGATGAATATAATTTCACCTGTATGAATGACAATTCATTTTCTTTTATAGGTCGTATAAGTCCTTTTTATGGCTAAGGTTCTTATGGATGCCTACTTTAGACTAAGTGCAGTTATAAAGTGGTCGGGAGGTTAGGCTATGGTTAAGGATAGTCACGTAGAGGACTTCATATCAAGAAACGGGGACAACACCGAAACTCTGCTCCTGTTCTTGGAAGCTTTTCAGGAATTCATCCAGAGGAGCCCCTTCATATTCGAGTCACTGAACCAGGAAGTTGTAAGGTTCAGAGAAGCGCTCGGAAAAAGCGGGACACCGTCAAAGCTTATGGAGCTTGCTACTGGTGCGGAGCTTATGGAAATAATAGATATAGTTGAGCGCTCCGCAAGGGAGGTAAGGGAGAACGATTACAGGACGAGCCTGACAGGTCTGGTAAGAGCATTGACCGACGAGGACATACAGAGGTCCTTGGCTTTTATCCTGCTGGTCTTGAAGAGAATAGGACAGAGGCTCAAGTAAGTTTGGAGGGATAAGGTTGTATAGTTTTCTCAGAAGACCGGAAGACACAGAAGTGGAAAACTACTTCAGGAATCCTGAGAACATAAAACATCTTGTGTCGTTCCTGCGGAACATAGATGCCCTTGCCTTCTTCTCAGAGATACTGCACGAATACGTTAACAGCGACGAAGAGCTAAAGAGAGCTATATACTCATCCGACAGCTTTAGGAACGCTGTTATAAAGGAAAAGGTCTCCAAGTTCAAGGATATCGTTGATGAAGCTATGGGGCTCCTTGAGCTTGGTAACTTACGCGCCTTTGCGGAAGCGAACTACCTTGCCTACGTGGAAGCAAAGCAGAGCAAACCCAAGGTAGGTCCCATTAAGCTCGTGACCGAGATGCGGGATGAGGAGGTAAAGACAGCTCTTGGCTTTCTTCTCTTGCTTATGAAGAACGTAGGGCGTATGATAGAGGGCGATAAGTAAACGAATAATATAATCATCTTTATAGTGAAGTATAAAGAAGCATGGATTATCTTAGCCTTCGGGATAATCCTGACCGCGATAATAATACCAATTCCCGCCTTCCTCCTTGATGTTTTACTTGCAACAAGCATAACCTTCTCCCTGGCTGTTTTAGTTTTGACTTTCTTCGTAAAGACACCTCTGGAGCTCAGCTCCTTTCCCACGATACTCCTGATAGGGACTCTGCTCAGGCTGTCTCTCAACATAGCTGCTGCGAGGAGGATACTTCTATACGGGCATGAGGGAACCGACGCAGCGGGTCACATAATAGAAGGCTTCGGTAAGTTCGTTGTCGGCGGTGATGTGGTTGTAGGGCTTATAGTATTTTTGATATTCATAGTTATAAACTTTATAGTTATAACCAGAGGAGCGGAAAGAATCTCCGAGGTATCCGCAAGGTTTACCCTTGACGCTATGCCTGGAAAGCAAATGAGCATAGATGCGGACCTAAATGCGGGTCTGATAACCGAAGAGGAAGCTAAAAGAAGGAGAGAACAGCTCGAGAGAGAGGCATCCTTTTACGGTGCCATGGATGGAGCGAGCAAGTTCATAAGAGGAGACGCTATCGCTGCACTGCTCATTCTTTTCCTG
>CAYSNS010000156.1:0-4028 GCA_964432395.1 uncultured Aquifex sp.
TTGACTTTCCTCCCGAGAAGTGGCATCTCTCTAACCACCGAAAAAGTCCTTCCTGCCATCAATAACCTGTTCTCTCCGAATGATACACCTTCCAGACCAAAAGCAAACCTTCCATCGGAACCTTCTATAACCTCAGAAGTGTAAAAGCGAAATTGCTCGTATGTATCACTTTTAAGGACAGCATACCCTTGTGGAGTGGAGACGGAGAGAAACCCGCTATCTACGTCTATAACGGCATTGGGCGGGTGAAAGTAGTGTATAGGTCTGGGTATAGAACGCGCCAGCAGGAAGACGAAATCAAGCAGGACCTGAGAGCTCATCAGATAAAGCGTCCTCTGAAGAGATGCATAGTTGGTAAGTCTGAGTCTGAATACCCTGTCCGAAAATGACGCTAAAAGCTCAACAGCTCCCTGCTGCAGCTTGAGCTTCTGGATAGCTCCGTGAGCAGAAAGGTAAAGCATAACAGCCTGCTGCTGATTCAGCTCCACGGCACCGGTAAAGGGAGAAGCCTGTTTACTTTCTTCACCCTGTTTGATAGGTAGGGATACTCTGGAGGCCACCTCAAGAACGATAGTCTTGTCAGAGCTGGCAATGTTAATCGTCCCCTGTTTCAGCTCCATGATCCTCCTCCAGACGTTTCTCAACAAGAATGCTCAGAGCATTATAAAAGGAGGGGTCATCCTCCTTCAGCTTCTCAACCTCTCTTTGTATCAATTCAAGAATAGCTCTGCCCTTCTCCTTGTTGGCAAAACGTATGAACTCAGACCATAGCAAAACCACCTTTTCCTCTTCAGGGTTTCTTACAGGTATGGATATTGTGTATAGCCGACGCCGACGCTCCCCCTGACCCATACTAAATATTTTAGTGGTAACTATATCATTACGTCAAGGAAGTATTTTGTAATTATGTCATTACATCATTATGTAATGACACATTGTTGTAATTATATAGTTTGGTCATTACGCTCAATATGCAGGGAGAAGTGGTGGTTAATTACGTAATGACCACCTAACGTTAAAGGGGTAATAATATAGAATTTGACCACTATTTGTTAAGTGGGGATGTAAGCATGGAGACAAAAGATTTGTTTGACAGGTGGGTTGAGAAAAGTGGTATAGCAGTAAGTGAGGAACTATATAGTGCCTTCAAGGCGGGGTATGAAGCGGCACAAAGGCAGGGGTTGGTAATATACGGGGCTCTGAATAGGCACGAATGGGACCTGCTTATGGACGACCTGAGCTATTGGTTTGGAGAGGAAGCAGGTATAGTCGGTGGCGGCAAAAGGAAGAAGGTGTATTTAACTCTGGAGAACTTTTGTAAGGCGTATGTGCTTTCTAATCTCCTTGTTAGTAAGGGGAGGTTCCGCAGAAGAGGTGTTAATCTCAGGGATAGGAGCAGAATAATCAAGAAGTACTACAGAAAGAAAATTTATCTGTGGGGCAGCATGTACTTTAAGTTCCTGTGCAAACGTTTCGGTGTGCTGGAGCGACGCAAAACAAGGATGGTTCTTATAGAGCTTGCTGCCCGAAAAAAATGGTGGCCGCTGTGTGCATGGGATATTGCAATGGCAAGACCCATAATGAGGCATCCGAAACAGTGGAACCTGGAAAAGGTAATAAGTAGAGTTCCGGATAAGTGGAAAGAAGACATGGAAAAATTAGTCCTTGCCTATTTCGGCAGGAAAGATTAGCTATGCTAAGCCTAATATAGCTAAGCCTAATATAGCTAAGCTATACTATGTTTTTGTGGTTTCTTGAAGTCATGGGAGAAGTGCAGGTACCGGGTGAGCAGCGGGCTTGACATGAGAGGGATTGCATACTAAGTTCTGCTTAGGTAAGTAAAACATAGCCTTGCTTAGTAAAGCTAAGGAGGTGTGTAGATGTGGCAAGTAGACGTGGACGGCAGACGGAACGTGTTTAGGAGTAAGGAAGAGCTCCTCTGCTATCTGTACAGCACCCGCTGGAACCATACCAGGGTTGCCTGTATGGAGTGCGGGGAGGTGCTCGAAACGGAGGACGAGGTAAGGGTGTTTTCCTTTATCGACAGGCATGATGGCCATTTCGGAACCATGGTTGACCTGAATGGTCCCGGACTATTTGAATCACTTGAGGCTATAGGAGGTGAGGAAGTATGAAAAGAGTGGGGCTTGATGTGGGTTTTGGCTGGACCAAGGTAGTAACAGACGAAGCGCAATTTAAGTTCAGAAGCCTTGTTGCATCATACCCGGAATCCGGAGAGAGTGATGTCAGACCGGTTGTAGTCATGGGAAGGAGCTATCTGGTAGGGGAAGATGCAAAATACGGTAGAGATGTGAGGACTATATCCAACATATCCAGTTACCTGGACTATCTACCCGTTCTGACGAGAGCTTCAGTTGTAGAAGCCGGCCTTGAAGGAGAGAAGATAGCAGCCGTTGTCGGCTTACCTCCTATCTATAAGGAGTACAAGAGTAAGGTTGAGGAAAGCTTGAAAAGTATTGGTATAGAGACCTTCGTTGTTCCTCAGGGCTACGGAATACTGAAAGACGTTGAAGACAGGATAGAGAACGACGTCCTTATACTTGATATAGGATTCAACACGGTTGACTACCTTATCGCGAGAAGGGGTAGCGATGGATGGGTAAAGGTAAGAAGCAATACCGTAGAGGGACTCGGTGTCCAGAAAGCTGTATCCATATTTGTGGACAGGGTGGCCCGGGAGTATCCCTTTATACAGAGGGAACCTATAGGTAAGAAGGCTTTTTACTTTGAAAAAGCGGGAATAACGATAGAGGGACAGAAGGTTGATCTGGGTCAAGAGAAAGAAGCAGCTATCGGAGTGTTTATTGACGAGGTACTGAACAGACTCGACGAGGAGCTTGCGCTGAAAAACCTGTTTAACCAGGTAGAGGCGGTTGTTGTGGCGGGTGGAGGTGCGCACATAATACCTGCAAACAAGGTTCCGCATCCTAATCTGATTATTCCCGAGGCTCCCGAATTTTCGCAGGCAAGGGGCTACTATAAGGTAGCATGCAAGGTTTTCACGGAGGGAAGAGATGAAAGTGCAGAAAATGATATATCTTGAGCCGGAGCTCAACGACAGGCTCCGAAAACTCGGCCGCTATCAATCCGAGCTTATAAACGCCATCTTGCGGGAACTGCTGGAAAGGATGCCGGAGGAGGAAATTGCCCGCTACAGGGTAAAGCATGAGGGTTTTCATGGCATCCTTTCCGCCGCTTTTGCAGACAACGATACCTCGGGGGAGCAAGCCGGAGGGATTTATGAAACTGGGGAAACTGGGGAAAAGGATGAATCAATAAGGAAGGAGGTCCAGCAGCTATGGTAGATTTTGCAAAGGAGCGTGAGGTGCTTGACCTGCTGGGGATAGACTGTAGTGTGGAGGTTGTTATAGACGAAAAGCTGGAAGCAGACGTCATATACGAACCCGAGGAAAATAAAGCACAGATATATGCTTCCGGTTTTACGGACTTTGTAGAAGCTGCGGGGAGGTTAAAACTGGGTATAGTTTACCACCCGCTGCTTGCTACACCTGTTTTTTCGTCAGGTATGGACTTTGAACTTAAAAAGATTGCCGCCAAAATAACCAAATACTGGAAGCCCTTGCTTGCCGGTTGGGGCTGGAAACAGGTCAGAGAAACTTTGTCTGAGCCTATGCTGGAGGAACTGAAGAGGGATCTTCGCCTCGAGCTGGATACAATGGCCATAAGGAGGATGATGGAGGGGAAAAAATACAGGCTGTTTTCCTTTATAAGGAAACAGGCAGGATATATGGTTCTGGGTGGCGTGTTTGCTGTGAGAATAAGGGCAGGGTCCGAGGAAACCAGGAAGCTTTACGAAACCTATCTCACGAGACTCTTTGAGCTTGTTGAGCACGAGCCCTCCCTTGCTGCTATGGAAGAGGTAGCAAGGATATTTTTCCCCCGTCTGAGAGTAGAAGAAATCAACGAGTGTGGGCCGGTTTTTTCCCTGGTCCCTGAAGAATAGAGAGAGATTCTATTGCGTCGTTTTTCCAGCTTTCAAGAGTTTC
>CAYSNS010000157.1:0-4028 GCA_964432395.1 uncultured Aquifex sp.
CTTCTTGTCCGCCTGCGCCCTGGGAGACTGAACAGCCTTGCCCTTGCGGGTGTTGAGCATCTTGAACTGAATTCCGGTCCGGTCAATAGCCTTGCCCATCTCACCGCCGAGGGCATCAATCTCCCGAACCACTATTCCCTTTGCTATACCGCCTATGGCGGGGTTGCAGGACATCTGACCAATGTTGTCCGCATTGAGCGTGAAGAGGACAGTCTTTGCCCCCATTCTTGCAGAGGCAAGGGCAGACTCTATACCCGCATGTCCTGCCCCTATGACCGCTACATCAAACTCGTCCACCAGCATACCAAGGATAAAAATATATATTTTCCCTAATGAGAAGGAACTACTCGTTGAGGATACCTCATTCCCAAGTGGATGAGGTCTTTCATTTGCTTTATTCCGCAGGCTTAAAGAGCAGGGATGTTCAACACTCCCTATGGAGCTTTGAGGGAGAAGGAGTCTACCTAACCATGTATTCTTCGGGAATACTGCTCATACAAGGTGTTCAAGCTCAGGACTGGGTGGACAGGATTCTTGAAAAACTAAGGATTCCCGAAGGACCCCTTGCAGGGTGTGACGAGGCGGGAAAGGGGGATATATTCGGTCCTCTCGTTCTGTGCTGTGCGGTGATACCTCCTGAGAACTATCTTGATGTATTGAAGCTTGCTCCGAAAGACTCCAAGAAGATGAAAGACGAGGTGATTATCAAAAAAGCCAGAATGCTAAAGGAGCTTGTAAGGTCCAAGTGCATAGTAATCATGCCGGAGCGCTTCAACCAGCTTTACAAAAGCTACAAAAACATAAACAGGCTTATGGACGATGCTTACAGAAAGCTCATAGAGCGAATAGACGAAGAATACTCTCCCACCTCCATAGTTGTGGACGGGTATTCAGCTGTGAACCCCTTTCAGGGCAACAAAAAGGTGAGGTTTATTGCTAAAGGGGAGAGTGAGGTTGAAGTGAGCGTGGCAAGCATTCTGGCAAGGGCAAAGTTCTTGGAGAAACTCAAAAAGCTAAAGGAGGAAACGGGCTTAGAAATCCCCAAAAGTGGTGACGTCTCCGCTAAGAGGTTGGCCTCAAAACTCCTTAAGGAAGACCCACAGCTTGCAAACAAGTTAATAAAGACCTCTTTCAATCTATCCTGATGTTTATCTCCCTTTTCTGGCCCCCGCGCAGAACCACGACCCTCAGACTTGGCTCGTTTCTGAGAACCTGCAGGAGCCTGAAGGCATCTTCCCCGCTCTTTATGGTCATTCCGTTTATAGAAACAAGAACGTCCCCTTTCCTTAGTCCCGCTCTGTGAAAGAGGCTTCCAGGTTTTATCCACTCAAAGATAAAGCCCTCTGTCTTGCCGTTCTTTACGTAGGGAACGAGTCTTATTTCCCGAAACATTATCCCCGGGTCTTTTGTAATCCTTTCTATCTCCCTTCTGGAGATTCTAAACCCATTCTGCGAACTGCTCGGAGTGGCTTTGACCTGTGAATAGGTAGCGGGAGGTTGAGACTCTACCTTAAGGTTCATGCGTTTTCCTTTGTAGATTACCTCTGCGCTTTTAAAATCCACTTTCAAGAGTTTCAAGCCTTCCTTCTCCTCACCCTGTGAGAGCACTACGGTCTTATCCCCCACCTTCAGGAGGGCCAAGTTCTTAGCCCCTACCGATACACCCAACAGCTTTACCCCTTTTGTCGGGATGGCTTTCGGTTGAGAAGGACTTTCAGCCTCTTTGCTCTCTGGAAATACCCTGGCAAAGCCCTCAACGACCTTCTGGAAGGGAGGTTCTTCAACTTTTGGAGATGGGACGTGAACGGAGGTAGTTACCTCCTTCGCTATAAACCACACAAGAATGAGCCCTGCAAACATGGAGATGGAGGTAACGAGGGGAAGGGAAAGCACAAACCAGTTCATTTGTATTATTTTATTATCCCATGTCGGTTAGAAGATACGATGCGGTAGTGGTAGGCGGTGGAGGAGCAGGCCTCAGAACCGCCATAGAGATAGCCCAAGACAGTTCTCTAAAAGTAGCTCTGGTTTCTAAGGTATATCCAACCCGCTCCCACACGGGTGCTGCGCAGGGCGGTATGAACGCTGCGCTGGGCAACGTTATTCCCGACGACAACCCCGAGGCTCATGCCTATGACACCATAAAGGGCTCCGACTTCCTTGCGGACCAGCCCGCGGTCTTCTTCATGACGGAGAATGCTCCCGAGATAATCTATGAGCTTGACAGGTGGGGTGTTCCCTTCTCAAGGCTTGAAGATGGCAGAATTGCCCAAAGACCCTTCGGAGGTGCTTCCTTTCCCAGAACTGTCTACGCCGCGGACAAGACGGGGCACGCCCTTCTGCATACACTTTTTGAGCAGGCGCTCTCCAGAGAAAATATAGACTTCTACAACGAGTTCTTCCTACTGGACCTTCTGCACGATGGAGAGCGGGTCAAGGGAGTATCGGTATACGACATAAGGAACGGTGAGGTTACAACCCTCCAGGCTAAGGCTGTTGTTCTGGCAACAGGAGGTTTTGCAAGGATATACTGGCTCAGGAGCACGAACGCCATAGGGAATACGGGTGACGGACAGGCGGTGGCCTTCAGATACGGAGTTCCACTCAAGGACGTTGAGTTTATCCAGTTCCATCCTACAGGTCTTGCCAAGACGGGGATACTCCTTTCGGAAGCCTGCAGGGGAGAAGGTGGATACCTGATAAACAAGCTCGGAGAAAGGTTCATGAAGAGATACGCTCCTGAAAAGATGGAGCTTGCACCCAGGGACATGGTATCGCGCGCTATAGAATACGAGATAATGGAAGGCAGAGGTGTGGGAGAGGGTGCAAGGGCCTACATCTACCTTGACCTGAGACATCTGGGAGAGGATAAGATTAACGAGAGGCTTCCTCAGGTCAGACAGCTCGCTATAGACTTTGAGGGTGTTGACCCCGTTAAGGACCCTGTTCCTATAAGACCCACCGCTCACTACTGCATGGGTGGTATACATGTAACCGACTACAGGACCTCCGAAACGCCCTTAAAGGGCCTCTTCGCGGTGGGAGAGTGTGCCTGTGTTTCCGTCCATGGGGCCAACAGGCTGGGAGGAAACTCCCTTACAGAGCTTCTTGTTTTCGGAAAGTTCTGCGGACAGGCGGTAAGGGAGTATGTAAAGAGCCATGACTTCACTCCCATATCTGAGGGCGAGGCTTTAAAAGGTGAAGAAATGATAGAGTCTCTTTTCATGAGGGAAGGAAAAGAGAACCTTGCCAAGATTCGGTATCAGATGGGAGAAATAACCTGGGCCAAGATGGGCATATTCAGGGACGAAGCCTCCCTCAAGTCCGCCTATGAGGAGCTATCTGAGCTCTTAGAGCGCTGGGAAAATATACCGGTTGTGGACAAATCCAGGGTTTTTAACACTAACCTGATAGAGCTTTTAGAGCTCAGGAATATGTTGGAACTTGCAAGGGCGGTTGCCCTGGGTGCGCTGAACCGCAGGGAATCCAGGGGAGGGCACTCAAGGGAAGACTATCCAAGCAGGGACGATGAGAATTTCCTCAAGCACTCGCTCATTACATACAAAGAAGGCAAACTGGAGATAGACTACATACCTGTCCACATAACTAAGTTCCAGCCCGCGGAAAGAAAATATTGAACTACTCAACGTTGGCGGACTGCTGTTTTATTCGGTCTATCTCCGCCTTTATCTCCACTACGTAGTCTGAAAGGTCGGGAATCTTGTTGCCCAAGGTAGTTATCTCCCGATGAAGCTCCTGTGCCAGAAATTCTAACTTCTTTCCTACCTCCCTCACATCACCGCTTACGAGACTCTTGAATCTCGCCAAGTGGGTCTTCAGTCTGGTTACTTCCTCCTCAACGTCCATCTTCTCCAAAAGAAAGAGTATCTCGTTCATCACAAGGGCATGCTCTTCGGGAAGTCCGAGCTTCCTTGCCCTCTCTGTAACCTTCTCCTTCACTTTTTCAAGAATCTCTCCCTTCTTGAGGATTATTTTTCCAAGGATACTCTCTATCTTGTCCGCTCTTG
>CAYSNS010000158.1:0-4017 GCA_964432395.1 uncultured Aquifex sp.
TCAGAGCTACGTAAAAGTCTTCTCCTCTCTTTATCAGGGTCGCTGTCTTTTTGAGTTTCCACCCATCAAGCTCAAGCTCTCTCAGCTTCTCATAAAACCTCCTGTAAGGTTTGACAGGATAGTTCACAAACTCGTAGTTTCCTCTTTCGTCCAGAACCTTGAGTCTCACAAAGGCATACTCCTTGCTCTTTAAAACGTCTTCAAACTCCACATCCGTGGAGTAGTAGGTAAGGGAAAAGTTCTTAGGAGTGGGATAAGAGGGTTTGGAGTGTCCGAGCTGTTTTCCTTCTCTGTGCCACCTGTGAAGGTTAGAAAGGTAGCTCTTTACCATTCCCACAGCTTTGTTTATAGCGCTCCTTCTTATCCCTGTCTGAACACCCGAGAAGATGGGATAAGGCGGATTGGGGTGAGCTTTTGTGGGAACGGTGTGAAATTCCAGAAATGTGAGGGCGCTCTTTTTGTCCATGCTCGCTATGCGATACATACCGAGCTTGGGGATAACCTCAAGGTAGAACTCTAAAACTTTTGCGTAAAGCTTTATGGTTTTCTCTAACTTCTGTCTCTTTCCTTTGTTAGGTTCCACAATCTTAAGCGTTAGCGTTTTGTGGAGCTTCATCAACGAGTATCTCCTTGACCTTCTTGACCTTTTGAGACCTCACTCCGTAAATCCTCGCTGTGAAGGAAGTGATAATGGTTATCAGGTCTTCTACAAGCTCATGCATTTTGTCTTTGCTCATTTTACTTTCTACGGTTATAAGCTGAGCACCATACTCTTTGAGGAGCACTTTTACGTATTCAAGCCCGAACCTCGTAAGCCTGTCATGGAACTCAACTATGACAAAAGGTATGTGATTTTCTTTGACAAACTCCATCATCTTCCAGAAGCTCTTGCGCTTATCGTTTATTCCGCTTGCGGTATCTTTGAAGACTCTTACGACCTCATAATTGTTTTCTTTAGCCCACCTGAGCAATCTTTCTATCTGTCTTTCAAGATTTCCGTCTTTGTCCTGCTTTTAGGAGCTGACTCTTGCGTAGATTACTGCTCTTCTATCGTTGGTCATTTGTCTGAGGATTCTTCTTACTTCCGACATAGGTATTCTTCTTCTACCCTTGGGAGTTCTAACGGTTTTGATAAGCCCCTGCTTGTCCCATCTCTGTATGGTTCTGGTTGAGACTCCCAAAAGTTTTCCTGCTTCTTTGGGGCTTAGAAGTTCTTCGCTCACTATGTGTGACTATGAAACTTTAATCTCTTTCAAAACTCCCAGAATCCTCTCCACTTTTTTTAGCTCACCCTCAAGCTCTTCCTTTATCCTCTTTTCCTTTTCCACCACCTCGGGGGGAGCTTTCTTAAGGAAGTTCTCGTTGGAGAGCTTTCTGTCTACTCTCTCCAGCTCTGAGAGAAGTTTTTCCTTTCTCTTTGAGTAGCTCTCCCTTAGCTTATGTATGTCTATCTCACCTTCCACCGACAGGTATATCTCCACATCTCCGGAGAAGGTGGCAACCGTTCCTTCCGGTCTGGAGGAAACCTCTTCAAATTCGCTGAGCTTGGCGAGGTTAAGAATATGGGTTTTGAAGTCTTTTATAACGCTCTTTGAAAACTCTCCTTCCGTTTTGAAGTAAGCTTTTAGCTTTTTAGAGGGTTCTATCTGAAGGTCGGAACGCAGGGACCTCACGGTTGTAATTATATCCCTTAGCCTCTCGACCCTTCGGGTATCCTCGGGGAATATCTCCTCTTGCTTCTTTTGGGGAAAGTCCTTCAGGGATATGCTCTCTCCCTCGCTTGCGGGTAGCCTGTGCCAGAGTTCCTCGGTTATGAAGGGCATGAAAGGGTGCAGAATTCTGAGAGCCTTCTCAAGGACGTAGTGTAGGGTATACAGGGCTGTGGTCCTTTCGGATATTACCCTGGCTCTTTCCTTTTGGGTTTCTTCGTCCTCTCCTTCAGGGATAGGTTTGTATATACGCTCTTTGGAAAACTCTATATACCAGTCGCAGAAGTCCGACCAGAAGAAGTCATATATAGCCTGTGCTCCTCTGGAAAAGTCGTAGTTTTCAAGGGCTTGGTTCACCTTATGGGCAGTCTCGTTGAGCAGGGTCATGACCCATCTATCTTCGGGTCTGAGGGGTGCCATGTGGGGGAGGTAAGAGACAAAGTCCTCGGGCGTATTCATAATCACAAATCGCGTAGCGTTCCATATCTTGTTGGCAAAGTGCTTGTAGCCTTCAAACCTCTTCTCGGAAAGCTTTATGTCCCTTCCCTGAACCGTCAGAATAGCGAGGGTAAAGCGCAGAGCGTCCGCCCCGTATTTATCTATTATCTCGAGGGGGTCTATGACGTTTCCTTTGGTCTTGGACATCTTCTGCCCCTTCTCGTCCCTGACAAGGGCGTGAACGTAGACGTCTTGAAAGGGTATGTCCTCCATAAAGTAGGTGCCCATCATTATCATACGGGCTACCCAGAAAAATATGATGTCAAAGCCTGTGACAAGCAGGTCGGTAGGGTATAGGTTCTTCAGGTCCTCAGAGCTTTCGGGCCACCCGAAGACACCGAAGGGCCACAGGGCGGAAGAGAACCAGGTATCCAGAACATCGCTCTCCTGAGACAGGTTCTCGGACCTACACTTTTTGCATCTCAGAACCATCCTCCACTTCTTGCTCTTGCTGTCGTATCTATAAAGCCCTCTGGTGGACACGCCGGGAGTGAGCATAGCCATAGGGTTGGCTTCCTGAGTGAAGAAGAGCCTGAGAGAGTGAGCATCTACATCGGTGGAGTGGTATCTGTGGAAGGCAAACTTCTTGTAAAAGTCAAGAACGCTCATCTCTGGGTGGACGAAGTTGGGAGACTTGAGAGCCTCTTCAATCTCCTCGGGAGTGAAGCTATTCTTAAGCTTTCCGTCCGCTATGAGGTTGAATATGAGCTTGTCGTAAACCCTGTCAAAATCATCGTCGGTAAAGACGTTAACATGACCGCAATCCTGACAGTACCAAACGGGTATCCTGTGTCCCCACCATATCTGTCTCGATATACACCAGTCCCTGAGATTGTTCATCCAGTCCAGGTAAAACTTCTTCCAGTGCTGTGGGACAAACTTCACCTGCTTTTTGCGGACTTCTTTCCTCTTCTCACGCTCCACCTTTACCTTTATGGACTTCTGGACGGGCTCAAGCTTTGCCTTCCCGCTCTCTATAACCTGCACAAATACGGGCTTATCCTCCTTAAGCTCGTAGAGGTTAAGCCTGTTTCCCTCAAGAGCGAGGATGTATTTCCCCTTATCTATTTTGCTCTCTAAGCCCTGCCTTACTACGGTTATACTCCCCTCAAGTTCTATCAGAAACTCTAAACCTGTGGACTTTTCCATAAAGCGGTAGGTAAGCTCCTTAGCCCTCCGAGCAAGCTCGGGTCTGTCTTCGGGATAGTATACGTAGGCGAGCTCCCCTTCCCTCAGCCCGCTGAGGAAGTTTATTCCCTCATCGAGTATAACGACCGCTCTGGTCTCACCGCTGGTTTCATCGCTTACAGGTATGGTTATGGTAAGCCCTTCAACTTGGGCGTATTGAACGAAAAGTTCTTTCTCCTGAACCTCCTCTTCCCCTTCCTCTACCACCTTTATAGACCTTTCCTTTATTGCGGGGTTGGAGACCTTCACGAACCACTGCGGTGAAACCATAGGCTCTATTACAGTCTTACAGCGGTAACACCTTCCGACCGCATGGAGGTGTTCCTCTTCCCTCTCCAAGAGCCCTTCTTCCTTGAGCCTCTCTACTATCCTCTTTCTGGCCTCGTATCGGTCAAGTCCTGCAAACTCTCCTGCATTATCGTTCATGCGCGCCTGTTCATCCATCACCTTAACGAAGGGCAGGTTGTGGCTTTTTCCAATCTCAAAGTCGTTAGGGTCATGGGCTGGGGTAACCTTGACCGCTCCCGTTCCGAACTCGGGCTTTACCCTCTCGTCCGCCACTATGGGTATAAGAGGCTCTACCTCATCTCCGTTGAGGCTCTTCCTCTTCCAGCTTACGAGG
>CAYSNS010000159.1:0-1400 GCA_964432395.1 uncultured Aquifex sp.
CGCTCCTAACCGAAGGTGAGCTGGTGCTTGAAAATGTCAATCTCAAGCATATGGACAGCGTTGTTGAGGTCTTGCTTAGTATAGGAGCAGGCATAGAGCCTTTGAGCAGGGACACGGTAAGGGTTTCAAAACGTAGAGAGTTTTCTCCAGTTGACATAGATACGGATGTATATCCGGGATTTCCTACCGATATGCAGGCTCAAATTATGGTTCTGCTTTCACTGGCAGAGGGCAGTGCTGTTGTGCGGGAAAACATATTTGAGAACAGGTTTCAGCATGTGAAAGAGCTTAACAAGATGGGTGCGGATATAGAGGTTAGAGGAAGGAGCGCCTTTATAAAAGGTGTTAAAAGCCTGTTCGGGGCGGAGGTGTTTTCTACGGACCTCAGAGCTTCCGCTTCCTTAGTGCTTGCAGGCCTCGTTGCACATGGAACGACCATCGTAAGGGACGTTCACCACCTGGACAGAGGTTACGAAAGGCTGGAAGAAAAACTGAAGGTATTGGGGGCCTCCGTAGAGAGGCTCCCCGCTATGGTTAGCTAACCTGTATCTTTGCCTCTTTGGATACCTTTACCTTTGGAACCCTGACCTCAAGGATTCCGTCCTTGTATTCCGCCTTTGCGGATTCCGCTTTGACCTCAACGGGCAGGGGAACTACCCTCTCTATCTTTCCGTAGAACCTCTCTACCCTGTGAATGTTCTCCGTCTTCTCCTCTCTTTCTTCTTTACGCTCCGCTCTTACGTGTAGCGCGTTGTCCTTTATGGTTACCTCTATGTCCTCTTTCTTAACTCCTGGGAGTTCAACCTTTACGACTATTTCTGTGTCGGTTTCATACATATCTACTGGAGGAGCAAGTATCTGCTCTCTATCAGCCGTTGCGGGCAAGACATCTTCAATAAGCCTGTCAAACTCCCTCCTTATTCTTTCAAGCTCCGCAAAGGGTGACCATAGAGCCAATCCTCTCCTCATCGCTTCCACCTCCTTTACAGTGATTTTCTAATATAATTTTAGTGTTTTATTATCAAGTTGTCAAGTCCTTAATCTCCGCCCCGACCGCACCCGCGGTAAGCATCTCGTCTATGGCTCTATTGCTATCTCCGGGACTGAGGTCCACACCCTTTATGGCATCAAGGAGTAGCACCGCGTTAAAACCGAGGTTGAGAGCTCCCAGCACCGTATTTTTAACACAGTAGTCCGTTGCAACACCGCCTACAAAAACCCTTTTTACACCTCTCTCTCTTAGGAGGTTTTCCAGCTGTGTTCCCTGAAATCCCGAGTAGGCGTCAAAGTCTGGTGACGTCCCCTTAGATATTATGAACTTGTTGTCCGCAGGCATGTAGAGCTCTTCATGAAACTCTGCTCCTTCTGTGTTCTGAACGCAATGAGGAGGCCATATCCCT
>CAYSNS010000159.1:1410-4013 GCA_964432395.1 uncultured Aquifex sp.
CCTCCGTAGTCTTTGAAGGAGATATGGTTCTCGGGATGCCAGTCTCTTGTAAAAAAAACAGGAAGATTTTTAGCTTCAAAGAGCTTTATGTATTTGTTCAAAGAGGGAACAATCTTGTCTCCTTCTGGGACAGGTAACACTCCGGTGGGCATAAAGTCCTTCTGCATGTCTACAACGATGAGGGCGTCTTGGGTAGATAGCTTTATTCTCATCTTTCCCACCTCCTTAGATAATTACGGGTATTTCTCTATATATTTCTATGTTTCTTAGACTAACTTTGCACAGGAAAGCCTTTACGGTAAACCCTTCATCATAAAACCTCTTTAGGACTTCCGCGAACTGCGGGTCTCTCCTGTAGTTAGGAGAAAAATATGTAGCATCCTGTCTCTGGACTATAAAGACCAAGGCGGGCTCAAAACGAGTGGACAGCTTCATAAGTTCTCTTATATGCTTCGTGCCTCTTTCGGTAGGCGCGTCCGGGAACAGTGCCACGGAGTTTTTCACCAGATTAACGGACTTGGTTTCCACCAGAATCTTTTTGTCTATCAGCAGGTCAAAGCGCGAGCTTCCCACCTTGAACTCCCTTTTTATCTCGGAGCACCTCCACGGCTCTCCGGTTCTGTGCATATACTCAATAAGCAAGCTTGGAGGCATATGGGAGTCAAGGCACACCAACCCCGTCTCTGTTTTAGCAAGAACAAGTTCGTAGCGGTATTTACCCGTTGTCTTGCTCCTTATGTAGACTTCCCTTCCCTCGTGTAGGAGTTCGTTCAGCCTTCCTGTATTTCGTAGAACCGCTCCCTTCTCTTCTTTTCCCAGCTTTACAAGACAAAGGAACCGATTTACTCTTCTGACAAACCTTGCAGGGATAAGCTTCCCCAGCTTCATTCAGAACCTTTTTACCTGTATGCGGTATTTCTTTATTCGGTAATCGAGTTGTCGCAGTGTATATCCCAGTAGCTTGGCTGCTCTTGACTTCACGTAACCCGTCTTCTCAAGGGCCTCTATTATCTTTTCCCTCTCTGTTGCTTGTATCTTTTCCGGCAGGTTCGAAAGCTCTTCTGTATCCGTTTTGAGTCTGTAAGCCAGTATATGGGGCGGAAGATTGGAGCTGGTTATCACCCCTTCGTTCATTACCACTATTCGTTCCACCGTATTCTCAAGCTCCCTTATGTTGCCGGGCCAGTGGTAAGCCATGAGAATTCCCATAGCATCGGGTGAAATCTTCACTCTCTTGTTATACTTTGAGTTAAAGACCTCAAGAAAGTGCTCCACCAGTATGGGTATATCTTCTTTTCTGTCTTTGAGGGGAGGGACATGTATGGGAACTACGTTGAGCCTGTAGTATAGGTCTTCTCTGAACTTTCCCTCTTGGACGAGCTTCTCAAGGTTTCTGTTGGTCGCCGCTATTATTCTCACATCCACCTTTATGGTCTTCTCACCTCCGAGCCTCTCTATCTCTCTGTCTTGCAAAACTCTAAGTATCTTCGCTTGCAGGGAGAGAGGCATGTCGCCTATCTCGTCCAGAAATATTGTTCCACCGTTAGCAAGCTCAAACTTGCCCTTCTTTGAGCTGTGTGCACCCGTAAAGGCTCCTTTCTCGTATCCGAACAGCTCCGCCTCCAGTAAAGCCTCGGGTATGGCGGCACAGTTTATGGTTATGAATGGTCCATCTTTTCTGTGACTCATGAAGTGAATGGCTCTTGCGATAAGGCTTTTTCCCGTTCCGCTTTCCCCTGTAATCAGGACCGTGCTGTCGGTGGTGGCGACCTTCTTTACCACTTCTACGAGGTTGAGCATGGCGTCGCTCTGCCCTACTATGCCGTGGACGTTGTATGTCTTTTTCAGCTCCTCCCTGAGTATCCTCCTCTCCTCTTCCCATTCAAGCCTTTCCATCTCTATCCTTTCGTGAAGTTTGTAGAACATACCTATGAGGGTTCCCAGTATCATGAGGGTTTCTATGCTCCTTTCTACGCTCTCCCTACCGCTGAACTCCTTAAATATGGCAAGGACACCTACTATGTCACCCCCGACTTTGACCGGGACCGCTATGAAAGTTTCCTTTCCCGATAGTTTATCCGCTATACGGGTTTTGTTTAGGAAAGCAGGGTTTCTGAGCAGGTCCGTAAGAACCACAGGTATACCGCTCTTGAACACCTTACCGGTTATGCCCTCACCTTTCCTGAAGATTCCCCTTCTGACTTCCTCCTCGGAAAAACCGAACGCTTTTACTATCTTGAGAGCCTTAAGGTGAGGTTGAAAGAGGGCCACGAAGCTGTAGCTAACATCCCAGAACGAGTAAAGGGTCTTGAGTATATTCCTTATACCTTCTTCAAAATCAAGACTTTTGCTAAGGACCTTGGCTATCTCGTTTACTATTGTCAGTTCTCTCGTTTCCAGACTCTTCCTACCCCTGAGTGCATCCATCGTTAGTATATAGTATTTCACAACATACAGGTTTACGACGCTTACGCACCAAATCCCTCGCTATCAGGGATAACCTTCAACTCATAAAACTGTTTAAGCCATTGTCCGAACAGGTCGCAATCCCTCACTATCAGGGATAACCTTCAACAACACAGTTTACCTGCTAACCGAAAGCG
>CAYSNS010000160.1:0-3942 GCA_964432395.1 uncultured Aquifex sp.
GGGCGAGGAAGAGATAAAGTATCTGTGCTACGGTAAGGACTCCAAACGTTACAAGTGCCTATGGGGAAACAAGAGTGAAGACGCCATATATCAGGATGTTAGGAGAAAGGGTAAAAAGGTTCTGGAAAAATTCCGCACCATACTGATTGAAGCTGAAGTTAGCAAAGAACTACTTGAGGAGCTCAGCAAGAGCTGGCTGTCAGATATGTGTGAGGAACTACGTTTAGAGAAATGCAAAGGAGAAACAGATGAGACCCCTTGAGGAACTGCTGGCCATATACAAAGCTATGCTGAATCTGGAAGGGGAAGCGACTACGCAAGAGGTGGGAGACTATGAACGCACAGGAGCTCCTGACTTTCGTGATGTAGAGCCCCTGCGGATAGAGGAGCTGACTTCCCCACAGCGGGGGGACGTAGTAGAGATAGTCCCTCCTTACGATAATCTGGAGATGCGGTTCATCATCTTGAGAGAAACCTCGGGCTTCTTTGAGGTGGTTCCCCTGTCTCCTTTCTGGGAGTTTGCCACTCCCAAGGATGTGGTTATTGAGGTGGAGGGAGAGCCTTACATAGCCCAGACGGATATAAGCTTTGATGTTCCATTGGACAACTTCACCAAAAGATTTGGAAACAGGAGGCTTTTTAAGGTGGGTAAGGTCGATGAAGATATCCTAAGGAGGATAGAGCTTGTATGTGATGGGAAGGAGAAGGGAGACGGGAACATGGTAGGGAGTATCAAAGGAGAGTTTAAGAAACTGGAAGCGCAAAGATGGTTTGCCCTGTGGACATCACAGACAGCGGAAGAGGAAGCTCTACAAGAGCTTGAGAGCTTGATAATGGACCTAAAAGAGAGGGAGGCGAGCCTTGCCGCCTCTGAAGAGGAAACCCTTTACGGTAGTAAAGAAGGTATAAGATGGTTTTATAACGAGAGGGAAAGAACTCTTGTGCTCCTTCCCGAGGAAGAGCTTTTAGGAAAAGAAAAGAGAATATTCTTAGACTTTGATGGCGAGAGGTTTATACTCTTTGAAGGCAAGCTACCGCCCAGAATAGAGATACCCATAAGAAAGGAAGCCTACAGCTGGAGGATACTTAACGATAGCCTTGGGATAGAAGATGTTCAATAGATTGAGCAGTCAAGAGCTTTGTGCCCTGCTTGAGAACTTTATTGCCAAGCCGTCCCATGTAGGTAGTAAGGAACTTGAGGAGCTTCTTGAGCTCTTTCCCCTCAGTGTTACAGAGGGTGAGAAGAACCCCAACTTTCTCATAATAAAACTTCTCAGGCTTTTAAAAGACAAAGTTGATACGGACGCTCTGGCAAGTAGGTTGTCTGTAGATTATCCTCAAATATTGCAGATACTGAACAACGAAGGCTTTGAGGTCAGCTTTCCCGTATCCAACGGAAGAGAGACACTTATGATTAAAGCCCTCGTGATTCCCACGGAAGAAGGAGAACCTGTATCTACGGAACCCGTAAACAGGGAAGCTCTGAATACCCTAAAGGCCCTATCCCGAAGGAGCTTCCTGCTCAGTTTCAGTCATGGTTTTGATTTCAGGACAAACTCCTACATGCTTGCAGTGTTCGGTGCCTTGAGATTCGGAGAGAAAGCCCAGAGGTTTGCCTTCACCGGAGCTCTTTCCCCCGACGGAAAGATAGAAATGGTAAAGCACCTGCAGGAGAAACTTGCACAGGCAAAAAAAGAGAAGCTTCCCCTCGTCTTTCCCTCCGACTGTATGGAGAACATATCTCATCTGGAAAGCTTTATGGAGAACCTACAGATACCGGTTGCAATACTTCCTCCGAAGGACCCTTCTCCCGCTCCTGTCAGCTTTGAATCATCCTTTACCTTTCCGCCCGATTACCTGCGCAGGGTCTTTCACATAAAAGAGCCTCTTATCTACACCGAGCCTTTTGATAACGATAGGGAGAGCTTTGAAAGGTTTGTTACATGGCTCGGGAACGTGGTCCGCAGGCTTTCTGAACTTGTAGCCCACGGTGTGAAGCTTTCGGTAGCTATTACTTCAAAGGTTATTCCCATGTCCTTCGTTGCGGGTGTTAAACTCTCCAAGGGTAGGATTCCGAGCGTTTACTACGAGTATCGCAACAACAGAGGTTATATACCCGTTTTGTCCCTTCAGGATGAGCACTCTTTCACTATCTCCGATGAAGTGAAAAGGTCAGTTCTGCTAAAGCTTCCCAAAGGGAAACCTTCGGAAATAGTCATATACACAAAAAACGAACCTCCCGAATCGGAAGAGTTGCTCGCGGTAAAGCTACCCATGGGCGAGGCTCTTTCCTCAAAGGTTAAGGAAATAGCAGGATACGTTCAGTCTGTAATCAGGAGTTCTGACTTCGGGTGTGCACACCTCAAGATGGAAGTTCCCAACTCCTTCAGCTTTGCTCTGGGTTACATGCTTGAGGACTACAAGTGCCTTGTGGTGAACCACTTCGTTCAGGGTGGATACGTTCCCGTTTACAGGGTCGGTTCTCCACAGGAAGGACTTCTATACCTGCTGAACACCTTCTCTCTTAACATGTTGGAGTGTAGCAAAGCTTTCGTTGAAGTAAAGGAGCTGAGCACCGACGAAGCGAAAGAGCTCTTAGAGAGCAGAGGTTTTGTGTCCTATGTATCTCATCCCTCAACCGCCCAGGTTCTTTCGGAGCTTCTGGGGAGAAAGGTTGAATACAGAAGGGAAAACCTAAGGCTACCTAACCGCGCAGGAGCAATTGTGTTTCAGATAAGGAAAAGACCTCCCGAGGGAGGTATATTTACAACTCAAGAGCTTGAGGAAATCTTGGACAGAAAGCTTTACACCTTCTACAGGGTGGATGTATTTTACTGAGGTGCTCCTATGCCTGTAAGGTTCAGAGTTGTGCTCGTGCCACTGGCTCCTTTGCGTGCGCAGGAGCTTTATCTGGACAGACTTCACGGCCTGTTCTTTTCCCTGCTGGGAGAGAAGCTGTCTCGGGAAGTTCATGAGGCCTATCGTCTCAAGCCGTTTTCTCTGAGTTTTTACTATCAAAGCGGGGAACACAGGAGACAGATACCCTGCTCACATGAAGAGGAAGTTGAAAAACTCCTTATAGAGATTGCCTTTTTAAAGGACGAGCTCTTCCCGAGGTTTCTCTCTTCCCTAATGCTTGAAGACCGACTCCTAAGACTGGGTGATGTTCCCCTAAGAAAGGTGAAAAGGCCCATCGTCAGAGAAAGAGACCTGCTTGGCTACGAAACCCTTATGCAAGATAACTCCGAGAGCTTACGAGTTACCCTCAGTTTCGTTACACCTACGACCTTTAAGCGAGGAAAGGCGGACTATCCCCTGCCCGACCCCAGGCTGATTATCAAAGGGCTGATAAAGAAGTGGCATACATTCTCAGGTATAAGGATAGATAGGGACCTGAGCGATGCTATGGAAAGGGGTATAAAGGTTGCGGGGGCATGGTTGGGAACAGAGAGGGTGAGTTTCTCCGATATGGGGCTCCTGACGGGATTCAAAGGCAGGGTAATCCTCTCCCTTGAGGATCTACATGAGGAAGAGAGGAAGTGGATTCTTAGACTCCTTCGCTTTGCGGAGTTTGCGGGAGTGGGAAGAAAGACCACCATGGGTCTGGGCAAGGTCAGGCTTTCTTACGATTAAGTTCAGCGCACCCTCCAGCGACTTTGTAAGGAGAAAGCTGAACCTCTCCCCGCTCATAACGTAACTGAGACAGGTGTTGATACACTCCTTACCATCCCTAAAGCTATCCAATCCCTCTCCGAGGACCTTATCTACCTCCGAGAGGACGCAGTAGCTGACCACAGGTAGAAATAAGGTTTCCATAAGACGAAGCTTCTCATTACCGCAGTCTATCTTCCTACACAGAGCGTAGCCAAACTCTCTGTAAAGACCGGTATAAAGGCTAAGGAATCCGTAAAAGGTGTTGGTAAGTAGCCTTTCTATAAAGAG
>CAYSNS010000161.1:0-3936 GCA_964432395.1 uncultured Aquifex sp.
ATCTATATCCGCGCCCATTTTGTTAAGCTCTCTCACATGTTGAAACCTGTTCTCAAAGATGTTTTCCCTCACTACAGACCTACCCTCGGTTAGGGATAGCAGAACCATAATTTGAGCCTGCATGTCTGTGGGAAAACCCGGATACACATCCGTATCTATGTCTATCGGAGAGAAAGCCCTGAGTTTTGAAACTTTTACCCTGTTCTCAGCCAGAAGCTCTATTCCCGCTCCGATACTACGCAAGACCTCAACAACGCTATCCATATGCTTGAGATTGACATTTTCAAGCACCAGCTCACCTTCGGTTAGGAGCGAAGCTACCATAAAGGTGCCTGCCTCTATCCTGTCGGGTATAACTCTATGGGTAAAACCTTTCAGTTCAGAAGAGCCTCTTATAACAGCTGTTCTATTCTCTACTTCTATATGCGCTCCCATCTTCCTGAGAACCTCTATGAGGTCCATAACTTCGGGCTCAATGGCTATATTTTTGATAACGCTCTCCCCATCTACTGTGCTCAGGTAGAGCAAGGCGTTCTCTGTGCCTGTAACGGTGACCAGGTCAAACTCAAAGTCTACGGGTCTGCGCCTCTCTATGGTCAGATTAACAGAGTCCTTACCATTTACAATCTGAGCACCCGCTTTTGCAAAGAACTTAAGGTGCTGGTCTATGGGCCTTAAACCTATGGAACACCCGCCGGGAAGTGCAACCCTTGCCCTGTTGAATCTGCCCAGAAGGGGTCCCATACTCAGTATGGAAGCTCTCATACGCCTGACTATGTGAGAGGGTGTATCAAAGCTATAAATTCCCGATGGCTCTACGACTACTGATTCTCCTCTTCTGTATACATACGCCCCTAAAATTTGGAGGAGCTCGCAGGCGTTTTTTGTATCCACAAGCTCGGGGACATCTTCAATCTCGCAACGTTCGTTAGTGAGAATGGAAGCAAACAGTATGGGAAGGCTGGCGTTCTTGGCACCCGATATGCGCACCGTTCCCTTTAACCTGCTTCCCCCTTCAATTACGAGGGTATCAGAGGAATATGAGCTGGTGTTCTTCATCCTTTGGGATAATTATCTTAACAACTTCTCCATCTTTATCGTAAAAGATTTCTATGCCGTCATCTTCTTCTTTGGAATGGACGGGATTGTTGGAATATATAACTATTATTCTGTCCTCTTCTTCTATCACCTTCGGAAAGTTCATATCCTCACCACCACACAGGTTATAGCGTCCCTGACCCCTTCTAAGGAATGAATCTTGTTTATCACGAGCCTGCCCAGTTCGTCCTGATTGGGAACTTCAACGAAGACAATAATATCGTAGGGACCTGTGACCACATCTGCGGTCTTAACACCCTCAAAGGTAGAAAGGGCAAGCATTATAGAGGGTATCTCACGAGGGTCCGCCTTTATGAGTATGTAAGCTCTTATGGCATTTTCCCCCTCAAGTTCCATCAGCTCTGTTATAGACATAGGGTAGACTTTTTCTTCCGTTGACATCTTTAACCTCCTCTGCAAATACTCTCAATATTATAGATGCGACCTCTGGGTTCCTTTTCATCTCCCTTATAGCCCTGAATATAAGCTTCCTTACGAGCGGGTTCTTCCTTTCCACATCTCTGTAGCTCTCCTTGAGCTTCAAAATTAGGGGCTCCACCTTGAGGCTCTCGAGCCAGTTCATAAACTTTTTGACCTCGTCCCAGAGTATTATCTCCGCCTTTTTAGCTTCCCTGAGCCTGTCTTTTAGGTTGCTCTCTACTACCTCCTTAAGGTCATCTATGTCGTAAAGGAAAACCTCGTCCACTTCTCCCACGGAAGGTTCTACGTTCCTCGGGACAGATATATCTATTAAGAACATGGGTTCGTAAGAGCGTTTCTTCATAGCTCTCTTAATCATTTTCTGGGTTATAAGGTAGCTCCTCGCTCCTGTGGAGACTATAACTATGTCCATGTCCTGCAGGTAGCTTTCTATGTCTTCAAACCTTAGTGCGTTGCCACCCAAACTTCTTGAAAGCTTTAGGGCTCTTTCATAGGTCCTGTTGGTTATGAATATCTTAGAGCCGAGCCTCTTAAGGTAGTTGGCTGCGAGCTCTCCCATCTCTCCCGCACCGACCAGCAGAACCCGTGAGTTGTTCAGGTCGCCGAAAATCTTTTTCGCCAACTCTACCGCAGCGTAGCTAACCGATACCGCACTCCTGCTTATGCCCGTCTCAAGCCTGACTCTCTTGGACGCCCTGAGAGCCTTTTCAAAGAGCCTGTTGAGAATCTTACCTATGGTTCCTGCCTCTCTTGCAAGCCCGAAAGCTTCCTTGAACTGAGCTACTATCTGGGGTTCTCCCACCACCATGGAATCCAGACTTGAGGCTACCTTGAAGACGTGAAACACAGCCTGCTCTCCCCTGTGAACGAAGAAGTGCTTCTGTGCACCTGGAAGGGATTTTTCTTTCAGGAAGAGAGAAACAAGCACCTCTACGCTTTCTTCACCGTTGGAATAGGCGTAGAGCTCTACCCTGTTACAGGTAGAGAGTATGCAAAGCTCTTCAACACCGGAGCGTGTCTTTAGGTCCATCAGAAGCTTTGAGGTCTCTGCGGGTGAGCATGCCAGTTTTTCCCTGACCTCAACGGGTGCAGTTTTGAAGTTCACTCCCAGAGCGTATATATCCGCCATTACCTTAATTATATGTCCCCAAAGGTAGGTGAGTTAAAATAACTTTTGGTATGTTTAGGCGATGGCTTTTGCTTATACCGCTGATAGCCTTAGCCCTTAGCTGTGCGACGACAGTAAAAGAACCCATCCACAAGATTGTGGGAAGCGATACCATACGTGCAAAGGTAGTCCTGAAAGAGAATCCCAACATAGACTTTGCATACCAGAAGCTTGCGGTTAGGGAGGTTGAAGCAAAACTGCTTAACAAGCCGGTTACCATTGTAATAAGGAGCAGATTGAGCGGAGGAGAGGTTGACTTTGTTCTCATAACCAGGAAGGAGGTTCAGAAGATATACTCTACAGCGCCGGAGGAGATAGTCTCTGTGGCAAAAGCTTCTGACACCAACGTGGTCATAGTGGTAGAGCCCCTTAAGGTCAAGTATGACGAGCTCGTCCTGGAAAAGGACGTTGAGGTATGCGTAATCAGGAGTGCAAAGACCCTTTTATCCGCCAAGGTGTTCGATGGCAAGAGGGGAGATATCCTTATGGCGGGTGTATATGAGGGAAAAGAGAAAGCACAACAGTGTGCAAAGGGTATAAAGAGAACCGACAAGCTACCTTCAAAGGATGGCATAGTTCTGAAGGCCCTCAAAAGGTCTGCGGAGAAGTTCGCAAAGGAGTTCTGGAAGAGCCTGTAGACGGGTTTAGCCTATATTCAGGTAAGCTTTCCTTATTGAGTCTTTCTTGATAAGTTCTTCCGAGGTGCCCTCGTCAACTACCCTACCCAAGTCAAACACATAAGCCCTCTCGGAAACCTCTAAGGCAAGGGTTACCTCCTGCTCTACAAGAAGCATTGATATTCCTTCGTTGTCCCTTATGGACTTTAGAACCTCCGCAAGCTTGTCAACAACAGCGGGAGCAAGACCCAGAGAAAGCTCATCAATCATAAGGAGCTTGGGCTCTCCCATCAAAGCCCTTCCTATGGAGAGCATGCGTTGCTGGCCTCCAGACAGGTCTCCCGCAAGGCTTTTCCTCTTGTCCTTGAGAGCGGGAAAGTAGGCGTAGACCTTCTCAAGGTTATCCTTTACCCTGTTTCTCCTGAGCCATGCGCCCACTGTGAGGTTTTCCTCAACGCTCATGCCCAGAAACAGATGTTTACCCTCCGCAGCGAGAGAGATGCCCTTTTCTACCCTCTTTTGAGGGGGCAGGTCTTCAATAGCCTCTCCGTAAAACCTCACACTCCCGCCCCACTCCTTCAGCAGTCCCGCTATAACCTTGAGGAAAGTGCT